>JAUYEQ010000087.1 GCA_030691295.1 Bacteroidota bacterium | reverse complement strand
GTTTCATGCAACGAAAACTTCTCATTCTTCTCAAAGTGCTCCCGAATCAGATCACTTCCGGTTTTAAAACCAAAAGCCCATAAAAATTCCTCAAAATCCAAAGGAAAAAGATTCAACCGATCAACTTTTCCAACAGGAAATGAATATTTATTCCGATTGAAAGCCACTCCCAGCAAACTTCCCGCAGCAATTATATGGAAAGAAGGAGCTTCTTCACAAAAATATTTTAACGAGGTCAAGGCCCTTTCACAAGCCTGAATTTCGTCAAAAAAAATAAGTGTTTCACCTTCCAGTAACGACTCTCCTGATTTTGCGGAAAGTTCGCGAATGATGCGTTCAGGGGAAAGATCTTTTTCGAAAATATTGTTTAATTCCGTGTTATTCTCGAAATTGAAATACGCCAAATTTCTGTAATGAGTTTTTCCGAAAGACAGAATGGTGTAAGTTTTACCAACTTGTCTTGCTCCTGAAACAACCAAAGGCATCCTGCCAGATGATTGTTTCCAGGTAATGAGCTGCTTTTCTATCTTTCGTTCCATTTAATGTAGCATTAATACACTTATTAAATCTTTAAAATGTAAATATAATACACTCAGAACAATATTTTCAAAAAGTTCTCCAATATTCTTGCGCCAACTGTTCCGCTTTTTTCCGGATGAAACTGGGTGGCATAAAAGTTATCGCGGTGCAGGGCTGCGCTGAATGGATTGATGTAATTGCAAACAGCTGCCGTATGCTCGCCCACTGCGGCATAATACGAATGTACAAAATACACGTATTGCTGGTCGAGCGACGGATCAAAAATTCCGCTTTTCAACTGACTGATACTATTCCAGCCCATGTGCGGAACTTTTGTGATGAATTCCTTTCCCCGTTCAGGAATAAACCGTTTAACTTGCTCTTCAAAAATCCCCAAACACGGAGTATCATTTTCTTCGGAATAGCTGCACATCAATTGCAAGCCCAGGCAAATACCCAAAACCGGCTGCTTTAACTCCGGAATAAGCTGATCAAGTCCTTCTTTTTTCAGGAAAGACATGGTGGTGCTGGCCTCTCCCACTCCAGGGAAAATCACTTTATCGGCTTTTCTTATTTTTTCGTGATCACCGGTTATTTCGGCATTCACGCCAAGCCGCTGCAAGGCATTATTTACCGATTCAATATTCCCCGCGTTGTATTTGATAATGACAATGTTCATAAAGAAGCCTCCCCCTTCCCCCTCCACAAGAGGGGGTATAAAAACATCGTTCTAATTTTTAGCTTTTCCTTCATATTGAAAAATTATTTTGTCCGAATCCTTCTTTAAGTCTCCTAAGAGAGGAAGTCTCGTTTCGTATCAGATAACATTATTTTTTCTCTACTATTCAATAACAACCAGACAATTGTTGTGTATTTTTGCTTTAAATGCTTTCAATCCGGCGCGTTCTTCTAACGGTTAGGAAACCGGTTTCTCAATCCGGAGATGGCAGTTCGATTCTGCTACGCGCTACATTTTTATTTCAACAAATCTGCAATTACCTTTTTCATTTCCTGAAATTCTTCCTTTTTGTAAAGTCTTGTCATATAGACAATCTTCCCGGTTTTGTCGATAATAACGTTGCGCGTAACGCCAGCGCCCTGTTCGGCAAACTGATAAAAAATTCCACCTTTCGGATCGAGCGCCAACGGATAGGAAACCGGAATTTGTTTGGCAAATTTTTCAACAACGTCTTTGGGTTCGTCCAGATCAATTCCGTATAAAGCGAAATTTTTGTTGTTTTTGTATTTCTTCCAGATATCGGATTCAATGTGCGGCATTTCTTTCCGGCACACGCCACACCAACTTGCAGTAAATTGCAACATCACCACTTTGCCTTTCAAATCATCCATCCTAATGGTTTTTCCATCGATTGTGGTCAAATCGAAATCAGGAACTTGTTGCCCGATTTTTACAATATATCCGTAATCGGCAGGAATTTCCTTTACAGGAGTTTGTGCCTGAGCAGCAATTGCCAGAAAAAAAAGAAAGAAAGTTAAATATCTCATCGATTAAAAATTAAAATTGAAAAAATATCCAATGCTCAATAACCAATACCCAATATCCATTAGGAATGCGCTCTTACTCCTTCCCTTGTGGGGAAGGTTGGGATGGGGCTTCTAATTAAATACCACCGTCTTATTCTTATAAACCAACACCTTGCGCTGTAAATGTTTGAAAACGGCATGTGAAAGTACTATCTTTTCCAGGTCACGGCCTTTGCGTACCAACCGTTCAACGGTATCGGTGTGGTTGCAACGGGTTACATCCTGTTCGATAATTGGTCCGCCATCCAAATCGCTGGTCACATAATGACTGGTTGCACCAATGATTTTCACACCTCGTTCATAGGCTGCATGATATGGTTTTGCTCCGGCAAATGCAGGCAAAAACGAGTGGTGAATATTGATGATCCGGTTCGGAAACCGGGCAACAAATTCAGGTGAAAGTACCTGCATGTAACGTGCAAGCACAACAAAATCGACCTCGTGTTTTTCCAATAATTCAACTTCCAGCGCTTCCTGTTCAGCTTTGGTTTCGGCGGTAACCGGCACGTAGGCAAATTCAATGTCGAAACGCTGTGCAACAGGTGCCAAATCCATATGGTTACTGATAATCACCGGAATTTCAACATCCCATTCGCCCGCAGTGTAACGCGAAAGCATATCGAACAGACAATGTGACATCTTTGATACAAAAATGGCCATTCGCGGAATCTGCTTCGAAAAATGAAGCGAATAATTCATGCTTAGTTTATCTGCAATCAATGTTTTAAAATACTCATTGATTTTATCTTCAGGAATGGCAAAACCATGCAATTCCCATTCCACCCGCATGTAGAAAATCATTTCTGCACGGTCAACATATTGGTCGAGGTAAATAATATTCCCGTTGTTTTTGTTCAGGAATTCGGTAACAGTCGCCAAAATTCCCTGCCGATCGGGGCAGTGGATCAACAAAATAGCCGTATTTTTCTTTTCGCGAAGTGGTTTTATGCTCTTCATAATTTATAGTGTTCCTTTTGTTGATGGTAGTTCAAAGTTAAAAACATCTTTCCGGATGGCCATTTTTATGGCGCGGGCCAGGGCTTTAAAGATGCCTTCTATTTTATGGTGTTCGTTTGTGCCTTCTGCCTGAATGTTCAGATTTGACAGCGAAGTATCTGAAAATGATTTGAAAAAATGAAAAAACATTTCGGATGGCATATCGCCCACTTTTTCTCTCTGGAAGTCCGCTTTCCACACAATCCACGGACGGCCGCCAAAGTCGATCGCGACCTGCGCCAGACAATCGTCCATTGGCAAACAGTAGCCGTATCGTTCCACCCCACGCTTGTCGCCCAGTGCAAGTTTGAAAGCTTCACCCAAAGCGAGGCCGGTATCTTCGATGGTATGGTGTTCGTCCACATTCAAATCTCCGTCAACCTGAATGGTCAGGTTAACTCCTGAATGACGGGCAATCTGGTCGAGCATGTGATCGAAAAATCCCAGACCTGTATGAATATTTCCCTTTCCGGTTCCGTCCAGATTCAGTTCAACCGTGATTTTGGTTTCTTTGGTATCGCGTTTCACCACACTTGTGCGCTCCGGAGCAGCCACTTTTGCATAAATCTCATCCCAATCGCTGGTAATCAAGGCACAAAAACCTGTCAATCCTTTTTCCTGAAGTTCGTTTTCCAACGAGCCATCGTTGATCAGGATTCCTTTTGCCCCGAGGTTTTTGGCCAGTTGAATGTCGGTCAGCCGATCGCCGATTACATAACTGTTTGCCAGATCGTAACTTCCATCCATGTATTTTTCCATCATGCCAATTCCCGGTTTTCGGGTTGGCACGTTATCGTGCGGAAAATGGCGATCGATCAATATGTCGTCAAAAACCACCCCTTCGTTTTCAAAAGCTTTCAGCATTTTGTTGTGTGCCGGCCAAAAAGCATCCTCAGGATAACTTGAAGTTCCCAGTCCATCCTGATTGGTTACAATCACCAATTCGTACGACAGGTTTTTAGCAATAAAGTGCATGTTCCTGAAAACCTTAGGAAGATATTCCAACTTTTCGAGCGAATCAATTTGTTCGTCGTTGGGTTCTATAATCAGGGTTCCGTCTCGGTCAATAAATAGTGCCTTTTTCATAGTCTATAAAATATCGAATAAGGAACAAGAAATAAGAAATGTCGAACTGGCGGCACTTCGATGTTCCTTATTTCTTATTCGGTGTTTCTTATTTTTTCCTTTTTTTATTTTCAACTTTCAAGATCGAATATCGAACAAGAAATAAGAAATGTCGAACTCTCACTTCGGTGTTTCTGGTTTCTTATTCGGTGTTTCTTATTTTTTCTTTTTTGCAGTTTCTATACTTTTTAGAAAGATTGCAATCAATTCATTATTTTCCTGAATAATGGCAACCAATCTTTCCGGATTTAACAGCGGCTTTTTCTGAATGATTTTCAGACAAATTCGACTTTCGCGTAATTCCTTTAAAATAACTTTCAATTTATGAATAAAATCGGCTGTTGATTCGGCTGATTGTGCTTCTCCATAGTTTAGTGCAGGAGCAGTTCCACAACGAATTAATTGATTGCCTATA
>JAUYEQ010000137.1 GCA_030691295.1 Bacteroidota bacterium | reverse complement strand
TGCACCTAAAAGGTGATGAGTAAATTATTTGTTTTATCACTTCTAAAATACTCATTATCAATTTAATAAGCAAGCTATCTTTTATCTTTTTTAATTCAAATCGCTCAATTTAGGTAATACTCAGCAATGGCACAATGTGGTTATTTCAGATTAAAAATTTTTATTTATGTGGTCTTATTTTGCTGAGCGTTTTTTCATTTGGACAATCAGGAATCAGTTTTATCAATCCGATAGATTCAAAGTTTGTTGATACAGCATTTGTTGATACTTCAGGAAAAAAAATTATAAAAGTAATTGTGCCGGGATCGCCGCCAAAAACCGGCTATCTTAAATCAGCAGCTATAATCCCAAATTCCGCGGTAATGTTAAATGAAGTGCCTGCCTTTAGCTGGACATTTGGTTGCATGCCAACTGCTTCGGCGATGATTGCCGGCTATTACGACAGACATGGATTTGAAAATATGTATGCAGGCGCAACAAATAATGGCGTCTGCCCGCTAAACAATGCTGTATGGGGAAATACAAATATCAATGGGGAAATATGGGATCTTTGTCCACTGGGTGCGACCATGAAGAATCTGGATGGCCGCACAACCAATGGTCATGTTGACAATTACTGGATAAATTATGAAAGCACTGAACCTGATCCATACATAACAAATGGATGGCAGCAACATGAAAATATGGATTGTACCGGAGATTACATGAAATCCAACCAATCTGCTTATGGCAACCCGGATGGATCAACGACTTATTATCTTGATCCAAGTGGAAATCCTTTCGAACAAAATGCTGACGGAGATGCCATCTGGGGATTTCAGCAATTCTGTGAATCACGCGGATACCTGGTTTTACAACGCTATACGCAAACAATTTCAGGGTATCTTGGAAATTCAACTGGTTTTACGTTTGCCAATTACAAGCAAGAAATTGATGCAGGCCGGCCAGTAATTATTCATCTTGCAGGACATTCAATGACAGGAGTCGGTTATGACAATGACAGTCAAACCATTTATTTTCACAATACCTGGGATTACGACGTTCACTCAATGGCCTGGGCTGGTGAATATACAGGAATGCAGATGTTCTCGGTCAGCGTATTTAAACTGGCATTAAGCAAAGTCGCCCAAAGCATTGCCCTCGCCGGTGGATGGAACCTCATTTCGGCCAATGTGTTGCCTGCAAACCTCAATCTGTTAAATCTGTTTCAGACCTTGATTAGTAACAACCAGCTAAACAAAGTAATGGACGAATCGGGCAATGCCATTGAAAACTTCGG
>JAUYEQ010000078.1 GCA_030691295.1 Bacteroidota bacterium | reverse complement strand
CATTGCCACCATGAAAGACATCTACGAACTCGACGAAATGGGCATTCCGGGGGTAATTACCGGAAAAGCGATTTATGAAGGAAGGATTAGTATGGAAGAAATCAAAAAATATAACCTCATTAATTTATAATTTAAAATATAACTTTATGGGGTTATATTTGGATAATTAACCAATAGAGGTTATATTTGAGCCATGAAAATAAATGACGAAATAGCGGTACTTACTTGCGATATCATTGATTCGTCGCTGTTGTCGGTTGATGAATTAAAAAATTATCAGCAGATAATAGAATCGTTGGGTGACGAACGTATTCTAATTCGCCCTCAATTTTACAGGGGAGATAGTTTTCAACTGGCAACAAAACCGGCTGATGCGCTTGAAATCGCAATCAAAATTCGAATTGAGATGAAGCGGATTCATGAAAAAAATGACGTACGTGTTTCTGTTGGAATTGGCAAGATTTCAACTTTGAATGAAAATGTTTTGTTTTCAACAGGTTCAGCGTTTGAAATTTCTGGTAAAAATCTCGATCAATTAAAAGAAAAAAAATTGAACCTATTGATTCAGACTGAAAATACGCTATTGAATGACGAACTGGAAACATATTGTTATTTCGCCGACGTAATTATTAACGGCTTTACGAAGATCCAATCTAACATTATCTATTATAAAATGCAGGGATTGGATCAGGCTGGAATTGCAAATATTATAGATGTTAGCCAGCCGGCGGTAAGCAAATCGCTTAAAACAGCCAATTGGCAAACCATTGAAAGATTTATGAAGCGATATAAAACCCTGATCAATCAAAATTATGGATCCAATGATTAGCTTATTCTTTCCAATGCTTGGCGGTCATTTGGTGGCCGATTTTTGGTTGCAACCGTCAAGTTGGGTTTCGCATAAAAAAGAAAATGGCTGGAAATCGAAAAAATTGATCCTTCATACATTAATTGCGTCTGTTCTTCCGGTAGTATTCACTTTACAATTAGCACTTTGGTGGTTTGTACCTGTTATTTTTATAACACACTATCTGATTGATGTCGTAAAATCGAAAGTCAAACAAACTATATGGGTTTTTCTGGCCGATCAGTTGTTGCACATCTGCATACTTTGGATATTGGCTACATTATTTGCCGAAATTATCCTTCCTGAAAGTTTTATTCACTTCTGGATTTATACATGCGGGTTTATCCTGATAACCAATCCGCTGGGAATTTTGACCGGAATGTTTTTAAAATCAGTCACCAAATCGGAAAGTAACGCGGTGCAATTGAATGCCTCTGCATGGATCGGAATATTTGAACGAATACTCATTGTAATTTTTGTAACCACCGGGCAAATTCAGGCCATTGGCTTTCTGGTGGCCGCCAAATCAGTTTTCCGCTTTAGCGAAATACAACAGGAAGGAAACCAAAAAGCCGAGTACTTTTTGTTGGGAACACTGGTGTCGTTTACATTGGCGATTGTGGTTGGATTGGGGATGAAAATATTAATGAAGGGACAAAGTTGAATTGTGCAATCTCAGCTTGGAACTTTGAACTTGAAACTTTGAACTTTAAAAAATGCTAGCAAAACGAATCATACCATGCCTGGATATCAAAGACGGTCAGACCGTGAAAGGCATCAATTTTATCAATATTCAGAATGTGGGCGACCCGGTTGAACTGGGTGCGCTGTATGCCGAGCAGGGAGCCGACGAACTGGTTTTCCTCGACATTACCGCCACACACGAAGGCCGCAAAACCTTTGTGGAGTTGGTAAAACGCATCGCCCGCGAAATCAATATTCCGTTTACCGTGGGTGGCGGAATCAGCGAACTGAAAGATGCCGATGCTTTGCTCAGTGCAGGAGCGGATAAAATCAGCGTCAACTCATCAGCAGTGCGCAATCCGAAATTGATAGACGATCTGGCGCTCAATTTCGGCAGCCAGTTTGTGGTTTTGGCCATTGATGCCCGTGGTGAAAACGATTACTGGACAGTGACGGTGAATGGTGGCCGCATTCCGACCGAGAAAGAGCTTTTCTCGTGGGCGAAAGAAGGCGAAAGCCGCGGAGCTGGTGAGATTTTGTTTACATCGATGAACCATGATGGAACCAAAGCTGGTTTTGCAAACAAAGAACTGGCGAAAATGTCGGATATGCTTCGGATCCCGATTATTGCATCGGGTGGAGCCGGAAACATGGATCACTTTGTGGATGTGTTTACTGAAGGAAAAGCCGATGCCGGATTGGCTGCCAGCATTTTCCATTACAAGGAAATTGCGATACCGGATTTGAAAAGTTATTTGAAAAGTAAAGGAATTGTCATACGATAAAACAATGTGCATCTTTGTGCCGGACTTCGATTTGGGCCACAAATATTTCAGAAAATAATACAACGAAAATAAATAAAATGGAAAATACTCAATTAGATTTCACCAAGCTTGGCAACGGACTCATTCCGGCCATTATTCAGGATAATACCACCAATGTTGTGTTGATGTTGGGATTTATGAACGAAGAGGCTGTTGCAAAAACCGAAAAAACCGGTCAGGTGACTTTTTACAGCCGCACTAAAAACCGTTTGTGGACCAAAGGCGAAGAATCGGGCAATTTCCTGAATGTCGTTTCCATCGCTACGGATTGCGACAACGATACACTTTTGATCAAAGTAAATCCGGTTGGTCCGGTTTGCCATACCGGTGATGATACCTGCTGGGGTGAGGAAAATGAGGAAAGTGATCTTCAGTTTCTGGAATATTTGCAGGATTTTATCGATCAGCGCAAACAGGAAATGCCGGAAGGTTCGTACACCACTTCGCTGTTTCAGAAAGGAACGCGCACAATTGCCCAGAAAGTAGGAGAGGAGGCCGTTGAGACCATTATTGGTGCCATGGCCGACGACGATGAGAATTTCCTGTATGAAGGCGCCGATTTGTTGTATCACCTTATCGTTTTGTTATCGCACAAAGGTTATCGCATTGAAGATTTAGCAAGGGAATTAAAGAAGCGGCACAAATAAGTGCAATTGTATAAAGCCATATCCGATTTTTAATTGAATAGGGCATGAAATTTCAACTATTTTGGTGAAATAGT
>JAUYEQ010000071.1 GCA_030691295.1 Bacteroidota bacterium | reverse complement strand
ATAAGCATCCGGGCCGGGAAGTTCTTCCAGCCTGTTCGACATTTCCCTCAGCGCCTGCGCCCATCGCGAAGTAGAATCGGCAAGAAGCAGCGTGCGTAAACCCATGGCGCGAAAATACTCGGCAATTGTCATTGCGGTATATACAGACGCCTCGCGGGAAGCTACCGGCATATTTGAAGTATTGGCCACAATCACAGTCCTTTCGATCAATTTTTTGCCAGTGCGCGGGTCGTCAAGTTCAGGAAATTCGGTAAATAATTCCACTACTTCGTTGGCCCTTTCACCGCAAGCTGCAACAATTACCACTTCGGCGGCAGCCTGTTTGCCAAGGGCATGCTGAAGTACCGTTTTTCCGCTGCCGAAAGGTCCCGGAATAAAACCTGTACCACCTTCAAGAATCGGATTCATGGTATCAATTACCCTGATGCCGGTTTCAAAAAGTATGGAAGGACGGATTTTTTCTTTGTAGCAGGTAATTGGAATTTTTACCGGCCATGTCTGTACCATGGTCACTTTCACTTCTGTACCATTTGGAGCAGCAAGCACAGCAATTGTATCGCTGATAATATAATTTCCCTTAGAAACTATGCTTAAAACCTTGTAAGTACCTTTTAACCTGAATGGCACCATGATTTTATGCGGTGTACCAAATTCGTCCACTTCACCCAGCCAGGTTCCGGCAGTAACTTCGGTGCCAGGCACCACCAGTGGCTCGAATGCCCACTCTTTATCAGTATCCAGCGGATAAGTTCTTGCCCCGCGTTCCAGGAAAATTCCTGACATTTTATTGAGGTCGTTCTGTAGTCCGTCGAAATTTTTGGTCAGCATTCCGGGGCCGAGGTAAACTTCCAGCATCTGCCCTGTAAAAAGCACTTCCATTCCGGCCTTAAACCCTCTTGTAGATTCAAAAACCTGTGTGTAAGCTTTATCACCGCTAATCCTGATTACTTCTCCCATAATGTGCTTGCCTTCGTGCACAAAATAGCAGATCTCATTTTGACTCAACGGACCGAAAGCTTTTACAATTACCATGTTCGAAACAATGGCTGTAATTTCACCCTTGCATGTGTATTTACCCTGCTCCATATTTTTATTTGATTATTTTCTGTTTCTAAAGTGGACTATCAGTGAAATGCCCCTTAACTTTGTCATCAATAATGCGACTTACATCCAACTGTATGTCAGGCTTTAATATAACCCTCCACCTTTCAATAATTAAAAATTTCAGCGTGTAACCCAGCACAACTTCTATTGAAAAATAATTGAAGAGGTTCAGCCTGTCGATTTCGTCCCAGATCAAATGGTCAATGGCTTTTTCACGTTCCAGTAAATCCGGATTTTCCAGAATTTTATCCAGTGCAGCAGCGAGCGGCCAATCAACCTGAACTTCTTTGTGATCGGTATTGAACTCCAGAAGCAGGCGGGCGAATTTGTTGCCTGGCATTACCTGCATCTTCTTTTGTGGTATATCTTCCTTAAATGTTTTTGAAGTAGTATAGTTTCGGATATTCATGTCGAAATTGGCCCAACTATTAATGAAAGGATTGCCCTTTCCGGCCAAATAACGATAATATCCTTCCGACAGTAATTTCTCCCATTGATACGATGGCAAAATTTCATTGTCCTTCCTGAACCTTAAAACAAACTCCTGAACATATGCAGGCAACAATATGAAACCATCTTTTTCAGGAAACGTCCACTCAAAAGAATAAGGCAAAGTGGGAATATCGGCAACAGTTTCACCATTTAAATATCGCAAAAGTGGTTTATGTCCCTGCGCCAGAACCAAGCAGTTTACCCAGTCCAGATGAACCGGATCAAGCGATGACCGGGCGTCTTCGAGAAATCGCACCAAACCGTATGATCCCTCAATAGAATCAAATGACAGTTCAGGCAAGCCCGATATTAAGCAATGATACTCAGTCATTATTTTGAGTTATTAAAAAGAAAATCGCTGATTTTGGGTTTCATAAAAGTTCTCAGGAAGTTGGTCAGGTCTTCGTCGGTAAACGAAACCTGATAACCTTCTTTGTCTGCAATTATTTTGAAACCGTTTTTTACGGATGGATCTACCTGCAATGTGGGTGATTTTTGTAAAATTCCGCCGACATCTGATTGTATTATATTCTCAAATTCTTTCAGTTGCTTTTCGGGTACAACCAGGGTCAAATCGGGCATCGCCCCCTTTTGCATTTCCCATTTCTTAACCGTTTCGAGCAATAAGGATTTCACAAAGCTCCGGTCATCGAACAAATCAGTTGCCACTTGTTTAGAGTACCCGGCAACAATACACGCAGCAATTTTCTGTTTTGCAACTTCTAAAGTCTCGCTGGCTATTGATTGCAGTTCAGACTGAAAGCTGCCAAAAATTGCTTCCGATTCCTTTTTGGCGTCTGAAATCATTTTATTCGATTTCAGGATAGCGTCATCTTCAATCCTTTTTGCCTTCTCTTTTGCTGCTGCCAATATACCTTCAGCTTCTTTGTGTACTTTCTCAATGCCCTCATTATAAATCTTTTCGGTCAACTCTAAAATTTTTGATGTCATATTATTTATGTTTAGTTTTTCAATTATTTATATAATGCCAGATTTAAACTGCACTAAAACAACCTTAAATCAGGAAGAGCATTTGCTACAAATCTAATCTTCAAGTCAACTATTGCCAACAGGAAAATCCCTGTATTCGTAGAGGGAAAACCCTACATCGGTGAAAGTAATCTTTTTTGTTCTATTCACAAATGCAATAAAACGCTGCCTGCCCTTGCAAATTATCATTTTCCCATCATCTTACTGACCTGTCGTATATTCCCATTTTCCCTGTTATACAACAATTCTTCATTTTAAGTAGGTTGACCAATTGTTTACACCACATTAATTACTAAGTTAGTGAACATTAAATTAAAATGCCACGTACAACATAACAGCTTGTTTTACTGAATTTTAAATTTTGCAAATTGGTACGACAAGTTACAGATTAATGAATTTATTGATGCTTTGATTGATCCAAAACGCTAAAACTAACAGTTATGCAAGTTGATTTATCCAGAATTAATATCAGGGAAATAGGTTCCGAAGAAGTTGAACTTCTTACAAGCTACCGGATAGCCTATCTTGCAGAGATGCAGGGCGAAAGAGGATTAGAATACCAGCAAAAGCTAAAAAGCGAACTCAATCAATATTTTAATGAGGCTTTGACAGAAGATCGGTTCTTTGCATTTCTGGCTGAACAGGATGCAGAAGCATTGAGCTTTGGGGCAATGGTACTCAAAAAAATACCTGGCGATTTCAACCAAACATCGTATCTTGAAGGCGATATTCTGAACATGTACACCGTACCTTTTGCCCGAAGGAAAGGTATTTCGGGTATGATTCTGCAGGAACTTTTAAACGAAGCCCACAACAGAGGAATTAGCAAAGTATCGTTACACACTTCGAAAGAAGGGGAAAAACTATATCGGAAATTGGGTTTTACAGAACCGATTTATCCGGTTTTAGAACTTCGGCTATAAACCAATGAGGCAGGTTCCTGAAAAAATATCCAATATTGAATATTCAATAACCAATTTCCAAATCATCCAAAACTTAAAAATATGAAAGAACCACAAATAAGCATAGGAATCATGTATCAGCCGGAAATCATTTTCAGGCTGAACGAAAGATATTTATTGGCTCCGAACGGTGTTCCATTTGAAAAGCTGCAAAAAGTTAACTATCGTGATGGAAAAATCTGGCTCAACGATGAAATGACCGATGAGGAGGAACTGCTTTTCGAGCCTGTCAGGTACCACGAAGCATCCTTCGAATTGAACGACGTAACCATTGGTATAAAATTCCATTGGGAACGGAAAGAAGATCAAGTCTTCAAAGGATCGCTGAAAATTATCATTGAGAATGAAAAACTGACCGTGATAAATATTTTGCCCCTGGAAGATTATTTAGTCAGCGTAATTTCTTCTGAAATGAGTGCAACCAGCAGCTCCGAATTACTGAAAGCACACGCCATCACTTCGCGCTCGTGGCTTCTGGCTCAAACGATAAAAAGCAATGATTTGCAAAATTCAGGAAAATCCTACCAAGCCATTTCAGATACTCCGGAAGAATATATCCGCTGGTACGACCGTGAAGATCACCTGAATTTTGATGTTTGTGGCGACGATCATTGTCAGCGGTATCAGGGAATTACCCGCCAATCGACTAAGTTAGTTGAACAAGCCGTTAAAGAAACCCGCGGTATGTTGCTGATGGACGGTGAAAATGTATGCGATGCCCGCTTCTCGAAAAGTTGTGGCGGAATTTCAGAAACTTTTGAAAATGTATGGGAACCCGAAATTCATTCCTATTTACAAGCTATTATTGACAATCCAGATACTCCGGAAGGTTTTGACACCGATCTGACAAATGAAGCTGCTGCCGAAAAATGGATCAGGAATGCGCCGCCTGCTTTTTGCAACACAACCGACCGCGAAGTGTTGTCGCAGGTTTTGAACGATTACGATCAGGAAACCAAAGATTTTTACCGATGGAGCCTGACTTATCAACAGGCAGATTTGGCTGAATTGATTGCCCGCAAATCAGGAAAAGATTTTGGGGCAATTCTCGATCTTATTCCAATAGAACGCGGAAAATCGGGTCGGCTGAAAAAAATAAAAATTGTAGGAAGCAATCTTACGCTCACCATCGGCAAAGAACTGGAAATCCGTAAAACATTGTCTGAATCGCATTTATACAGCTCCGCTTTTGTCGTCGATAAACTAAATATTACCGACGGTATTCCCGGCGAATTTGTGCTGACCGGCGCCGGTTGGGGACATGGCGTTGGCCTTTGCCAGATTGGTGCCGCGATGATGGGAGCCAAAGGTTATAAATACGATGAAATTTTGTTGCATTATTTTAAAGGGGCAACAATCTCAAAAGAATATTAACAAAGAAAACCACTTATGACCAATAACAAAATCACCCCCGCTCCAAAACAACGCAACCCATGGGCATGGGTGCCAACACTCTATTTTGCTGAAGGAATTCCTTACGTGGTAGCAATGACCATTTCAGTCATCATGTTTAAACGACTGGGAATTTCGAACGCAGATATTGCTTTCTATACTGGCTGGTTGTATTTGCCGTGGGTTATTAAACCGCTGTGGAGCCCAATTGTTGATCTGTATAAAACAAAACGCTGGTGGATCGTTATTATGCAACTCCTCATCGGTGCCGGATTGGGAGGTATTGCGCTGGCCATTCCTTTGCCCGGTTTCTTTAAAATCACCCTGATATTTATGTGGCTGCTGGCTTTCAGCTCGGCAACGCACGACATTTCGGCCGATGGGTTTTACATGCTGGGCCTGGACGAACACCAGCAAACCTATTTTGTTGGCATCCGCAGCACATTTTACCGCTTTGCAATGATAACCGGACAAGGACTGCTCATCATACTGGCAGGATTTTTTGAAACGGCAACCGGTTTGCCACCCATTGAAATCAATGTAAAAGCCATTCCAAATATTACCAATCAAATCACGCTACCGGAAGCAAATCAAACATTACCAGCCCAATCGGGCAACTCTTATTTTGCATCCTTCCCCAATGAGGTAATAGTATCAACACAAAACATTCAGAAACAACAACTGGATTCGATGCGCAAGGTCGTGGCAGAACACAACCTTTCACTTGGTTTTGTGATTAATGGCAAACATTCGGCTACTACCAAAAATGAAGAAAAAACATCCTTATGGACACAATTCATCTCTTCACCCTTAAAGCAATTCCTGCAGAAACATTTTCAAAATAAAGAAATCAAACAAGCAGATGGCACTGCTGTTGGAAATATCGCGGTGGTTGCAATCAGGTTAAGTGAAAAACCTGAAGAAAATAAAGAGATGATATTGAACATGAAATGGCAATCGGGAGATAAAAGTTTGCAGTTACTGGAAGGGGAACGACTGGCTTTCAACCTGCAAAACTGGGAACAACCTGCATACTTGCTCATTCAGGCCGATCCCAAATTAACCAAAGCATCAGACGCTTCGTTCAAAGGAACTTCAGGAAATATCCACCTGGCATGGAGTATTACCTTCATGATTTTGGCTGGTATGTTTATCCTATTTTCCTTCTATCACCGCTTTATACTCCCCCACCCTGCATCCGACCAAAAACGTGCAAACGACGACCAGAACCTCTTCTGTGTATTTTTCAGAACTTTCACTTCCTTTTTCAGGAGAAAAGAAATTTGGGTGATACTTTCCTTTTTAATGTTTTACCGACTGGGTGAAGCGCAATTGGTAAAACTGGCTTCACCCTTTATGCTCGATCCGCGCCAACTTGGCGGACTGGGACTCACCACCGGTGACGTTGGGCTTATTTACGGAACATTTGGAATTCTTGCGTTAACCCTGGGAGGAATCCTGGGAGGATTGGCCGCATCCAAAAAGGGATTCAGATATTGGCTTTGGTGGATGGTACTGGCCATTAACCTACCAAATCTGGCCTACGTTTACATGGCTTTTGCCCAACCGACCAACTACCTTATAATTGGTTTATGTGTTACAATTGAGCAATTTTGTTACGGTTTCGGCTTTACAGCCTACATGTTATACATGATTTATATTTCTGAAGGTGAAAACAAAACAGCCCATTTTGCCATAGCAACTGGTTTTATGGCTTTGGGGATGATGATTCCCGGTATGTTCTCAGGATGGCTGCAGGAAATAATTGGCTACCCGAACTTCTTTATATGGGTGGTAATCTGCATGATTCCAGGCATGATTCCGGTTTTCTTTACGAATGTAAATCCTGAATTTGGGATCAAGAAGAAAGAAGAATAAAGTTTACTGATTAAACACGAACGAAATAATATTCGCGCCCATCTGCAGGGCTTTTTGACGCACATCTTCGGGGTCGTTGTGAACAGAACGATCTTCCCAACCATCGCCCAAATCGCTTTCGAAGCTGTAAAAACAAACCAGCCGGCCTTTGTTTATCAGTCCAAAACCCTGCGCCGGCTTGCCTTCGTGTTCATGTATCTTGGGCAATCCTTCGGGGAACCGGTATTTCTGTGAATAAATCGGGTGATTAAAAGGAAGTTCGATGAAATCAAGTTCAGGAAATACCTTTTTCATTTCGCGGCGGATAAAGGGATCGATCCCGTAATTATCGCTGATATGCAGAAAACCGCCTGCTTCGAGATAGGTTCGCAAATTTGCGGCATCGGCATCCGAGAAAACTACATTTCCATGACCAGTCAAGTCAACGTAAGCGTAGTTGAACAGATCGATGCTCCCCGGCTCAACAGCTCCGGCAACCGGATCGATATTGGTTTTCAGGTTGTCGTTGCAAAAAGCGATCAGGTTCGGCAAAGCAGTGGGATTCGAATACCAGTCGCCGCCCCCGTCGTATTTCATCACTGCAATTTTAACCGATGTTGCCTGCGAAAAAACCAACGCAGGCATAATCATCAGTAATATAAATCCAAGTTTTTTCATTTCTAAACCAAAGTATAAAAACGGGAATACCTAAAAAATTCAGTTCCCATTTTTGATTTGCCCAAAGATAAAAATAATGCACGGTTTGAACGTTTTGACCAATTCTAATTTGAAGTATCTCTGCTTTATCTGAAATTTATGCCAAATTTGTAGCTTATGCACTGTGTTAAAATAAACCAAACTACCCAACAAGTGTTTTCTTTGTGTCCTGAAATTGTGATAGAACAATAATTGTTTAAATATCCTGAAATGAAAAGTTTTACAACCCGGTCGCTGAACATACCTTTTCCGAAGAAAGACCCGCACAATGCACTGGCCATGCCTGTTTACGAATCGGTTGCTTTCGAATTTGCCACTGCCGAAGATATTGCAGCAAATTTCAGGGGCGAATTGCCGGCGCATACCTATTCGCGTACCAGCAACCCAACTGTTGAATACTTCGAATCCAAAGTCCGAACATTAACAGGCGCTCATCACGTTCTGGCTTTGTCTTCAGGAATGGCAGCAATATCGGCCACCATGCTGGCCATTTGCAAGCAAGGCGATAACATTATTTCAGGAAAAAATCTTTTTGGGCACACACTGGCGCTGTTCGAGCAGAGTCTTTCGGCTTACGGACTTGAAACCCGTTTTGTTGATACGACCAAACCCGAATTAATTGTACCGCTGATTGATAAAAATACACGCGCATTATATTTTGAGACGGTTACAAATCCTCAGCTGGAAATTGCAGACATCAGTCGTTTGGCCGAAATTGCCAACAAACACAACATTCTGCTGATTGCCGATAGCACTGTTACGCCACCTTCGGTTTTCAATTCGAAATCGCTGGGGGTGCACATTGAAGTGATGTCAACCACCAAATTTATTTCAGGTGGCGCCACCGCAGTTGGTGGAGTAATTATCGACAACGGGCTTTACGATTGGGGCAAAAATCCAAACTGCCTGACTTTTGCCAAAAAATTTGGGAAAGATGCGTTTATCGCTCGTCTGCGTAAAAATTACTACCGGAATTTTGGGATGCCAATGACTGCACACTCGGCAAATTATATGATTGCGGGACTCGATATTCTGGAATTGCGGGTTGAACGTTGTTACCGGAATTGCATGAAACTGGGCGAATACTTTCAGCAAAATAAAAAAGTAACGCGGGCTGATTATCCGGGATTGGAAGATTCGCCTTATTACGATTTGGCGATGGGTCAGTTTGGCGGGATTCCGGGAACAGTAATGACTTTTGATCTGGAAAGTCAGGCAGCATGTTTCCAAATTATGAACCGGCTGAAAATTATCCGCCGGGCCACCAACCTTAATGATAACAAATCACTGATCATCCATCCGTATTCAACCATTTATGCTGAATTTTCAGAATATGAACGTGATTCAATGGGAATCCGTTCAACCATGATGCGCCTTTCGGTTGGAATTGAAGGTGCTGAAGATTTGATTGCTGATATGGAACAGGCAATGACAGAGGTGAAATAATCTCAAACTTAAAAAACTTCAACCTTACTTTTATTCGGCTCTATCAATCCTTTTGTTTGAGCAACATACATAATCAGATTGATCGCATCGTTTATATTCAGTTTCGATAAATTGATTGTCAGGTCGAAATCAACTTCAACGTTTATTTCTGTGGCAATTCGCTTGACGAAACTATGACGTTCCTTTTCAGTTTTATCAATAAATTCGATTGCTTCCCTCATATTGAGGTTATATTTCTCCATGATTTGCCTGACCCGCCAATCGTGGGGAGCAGTAAGTTTAATGAAAAGGGATTTCTCAATATCCCGGGCAATAATATGTCCGGCCCGGCCTACAATAATATAATGCCCGTCGTTTGCAAAACTGGAAATTAGATCGATGATGGTGTTATTAATTTTTCGGTCGCTTTTATATCTCTTTTCACTAAAAGCGCTCAGAATATCATCGAATGCACCGCGATCAGCTGCTTTCATGATATTGCGGAGTTTTGAAGTTTCCATGTTTAACTCGCGGGCACTTTCCTCCAGAATTTCTTTGCTTACGACTTTCCATTTTTTACAAAAAGTTAATCTATCAAGCTCAGCAGCAAGCAATTTAGCCATAGTGACTCCCCCACACCCAACCTCTCTGGAAATGCAAATTACAGGTCCTGGTTGAGTATTGGCTGCCGGATACTTTAGATCGTTCTGGTGCAGCCTCTTGTTTAGATAAACCATTAATGTATTGTTCATAGCTTTATGGAATATTGGTCGGTTGAATTTACAAATTATTTATGTTCCGGCTAAGCTTTTTCCTGAATGATTTCGACCTTTTTATATGGTGTACAGCACATCCATTGCTTACATGCAATCCGAAGTTTTATCTAATTTCGTTATCTTTAGCCACAAATTTTTAAAACCACACAAAAAATGTTTAATCGTGAAACCTATATTGCACGCCGCCTGCAACTAAAACAAAAAATATCTGACGGTATAATTTTACTATTGGGGAATGTTGATTCACCCATGAATTACGCCGACAATACTTACTATTTCAGACAGGACAGTTCGTTTTTATATTTCTTCGGATTGGATTTTCAGAAACTTGCCGGAGTTATTGACACTGAATCAGGAGAAGAAATCGTTTTTGGTGATGATGTTGAAATTGAAGACATCATCTGGATGGGACCTCAGATTGCCCTGAAAGAGAAAGCCGAAAAAGCTGGCATTTCCAAAACAGAATCTTTCAAAAATCTTCAGCAGGTCATTGAAAAAGCGATTTTATCGGGTCGGAAAATCCATTTTACTCCGCCGTATCGCGCTGAAAATAAGATATTACTGAATGAATTACTGGGTATTTCTGTTTCGAAACTTAAAGCTTATTCTTCTCTGAAACTGATTAAAGCCATTGTTGCTTTGCGTTCGGTAAAGGAAGAACAGGAAATTGCTGAAATCCGGAAAGCGTGTGCAGTTGGTTACCAAATGCATGTTACCGCAATGAAAATGGCCAAGGCCGGTGTTTGGGAACAGTCGATTGCCGGAACAATTGAAGGCATTGCCAATGCTGGCGGAGGAATGGTTTCTTTTCCAGTGATTTTATCGCAGAATGGCGAAACTTTGCACAACCACAATCATTCACAAACCTTGCAAAACGGAAGGTTGCTGCTTGTTGATGCGGGAGCAGAAGTAGGTTCTCATTACGCATCAGATTTCACACGGACAATGCCTGTAAGCGGCAAATTCACTCAGAAGCAGCGCGAAATATATGAAATTGTATTGGCAGCAAACAATCGCGGGCGCGAACTAACCAAACCCGGATCTACCTATTTGTCGGTGCATTTGGCTGCTGCCGAGGTTATTGCTTCAGGAATGAAAGCGCTTGGATTGATGAAAGGCGATGTGAAAGATGCGGTTGCTGCCGGAGCACATGCTTTGTTTATGCCACATGGATTGGGGCACATGCTTGGATTAGACGTTCACGACATGGAAGATCTGGGTCAGATTTACGTGGGTTACGACAACGAAACCCGTCCGGTTGATCAGTTCGGAACGGCTTATTTACGCATGGGACGAAAACTGCAACCTGGCTTTGTAATTACCAACGAACCCGGAATTTACTTTATTCCGGCTTTGATCGAAAATTGGAAAACTGAAAAAATAAACGCTGACTTTATCAATTTCGACCGCCTTGAAAGCTATCTTGACTTTGGCGGAATCAGGCTTGAAGATGATATTCTGGTGACTGAAACCGGCTGCGAAATTATTGGCGACAGAATTCCGATTACTCCGGATGAGGTGGAAGATTTGATGAGATAAACCGGTGAGCTGATTATTGGAAATGGCCTGAGTCTCCCCAATTCAGGGCATTTCTATTCGGGGCGTTATCACTCGTGTGTCATTTCCGGCATCAAAATACGATTGTAGAAATAATCGAGTTCATTCCTGATTTCATCACGGATATCACGATAAATATCAAGAATCTGTTCGTTGGAGCAATACGCTTTTTTCGGATCTTCAAAACCCAGATGAATTTTGTGTTTGGACGGAATATTTACTGAAGTTATTTTATCCTTTGTTCCATCGCAAAGCGTAATGAGGTAATCCATGTTCATGCCTTCGAATTCAGCGTAATTTTTTGGCTTTTTTGTACTGATATCAATTCCAATCTCAGCCATCACGACAATGGCCATCGGGTCGGTTTCAGCATCAGGATTTAACCCGGCTGAAAGCACTTCCAGCGACTGATCCATTTTCTGAAGAAAAGCTTCGGCCATTAAACTCCGGCACGAATTGCCACCGGTGCAAAGAAACAGTATCTTCATTTGAACTTGATTTATTATTCGACTTCAATTTACGCCTTTTAAAACTTCTAAAAAAGATAAAACGCCATCCTTTATACTGATTATTAATAATTTAAGTCTGTTATTGAGCAGGTTTTTAATACATCTAAAATAAATGTGAGATGTAAAAGCTTTTGGCGTACGCGCATTTGTGGGCGCAAAATATCCGCGACAAGGAAATCATCCGCCGCACCAAAGAAGATGTTCATTCGCTTGGACGTTTCAGGGTTTTGGGGCCACTCCGCAACATGCCCGAATTCCACAAGGCTTTTGATGTAAAAGAAGGCGATTATATGTTCCTGAACGAAGCTTCCAGAGCAGTAATCTGGTAGAAATTCGTTTTAGATAAAAAGAGAAGCCGGCTAAATGTTGATTCAGCCGGCGTCTTACTTTTATACTTTATCAATTATTCAGTTACAGCTCGGAAAGCGTTTACCCGTCCTTTTCCGTAGTAAGCTGAAGTTCCGTTGCCATCAATTTTATCAGCAGTTTTAAGTAGTTGCTTTGTAACTTCCTGAGGACTCAGTTTTCCACCATTCTTGGCAATTATCAATGCCGCTACTCCTGCAACATGTGGTGCTGCCATACTGGTTCCGGCGGCATAATAAAATGGGTATCCACCAATTGCATTTGGTCCTGCTCCAGAACTAATTACCATATCCATAAACCAATAAGCGTCATCAGAATCAAAGTCGCCTCCGGGAGCAGCTATGGCAACAAGTGACTTTCCGAAATCGGTATAACTTGCAGGATTATCAAAAAAAGGATTTGGGGTTCCAAGGACAAGATCATTATACCAATGATAAGGTGCAGTTGCCGAAACCGCAATTACATTTTGAAGTTCAGCGGGCAGTTTGAAAATTGAACCATTACCATCATAATTTGAACCTCCGTTTCCTGCAGAAACAACGGTAACAACTCCTTTCCTGAAGGCATAATTTACTGCACGCTGTTGTGCAATAATAAGATTTTGTAATTCAACAGCCGGAACCTTTTGCAAAACATCATTTTCATCATAATAAAAACCATTCCTGTTGAATGTTCCTCCCAAACTCATATTAATTACCTGGGCTCCATTATTGGCAGCATAAATAATTCCGGCATTGACCCAGCTAAACTCCCCTGAACCAGTAAATTCAGACAGCACTTTTACTGCAACAATTTCAACGCTGGGAGCCACTCCAATAACTCCCCAACCATTATCTGCAGCAGCAACAATCCCCGCAACATGAGTACCATGATTAAAAAAGGCTCCGGGTCGTACACTATAATCTTCGTCCGGAACAAAAGAGGTAGAGAGAGATGTATTCAGGTTTGGCGACAAATCAGGATTATCTGCATCTATGCCGCTGTCAAGAATAAAAACTCTTACCGTTTCACCTGTATAGCCGGCATTCCAGGCTTCAGGTGCATCAATGGCATCCATTCCCCATTGACGCCAAAATAAAGTTTCATTATCTCCAATACTTGGCGGATTTGCTTCGCTGACAAATTTATCAGGTTCAATCCACTTAACCATAAGGTCGCGAACCACTGCCTTTACCTCTGCAAGTTTCGCAACTTTCGTTTCAAAATTAGAAGTTGTTGGTTTAATTACCACAACACCAATTTCAGGCATTGATCTTACAATTTTGCCATACGCAGCGAGTTGCTTTTCAAAACCTGCGGGAAGTGTTTCAGCGTTTGTAATAACCATAAAGTTGGTCATTTTAGCACTTTTCAGTTCTGCCTGGTTTTCGGAACTTTCGGTTTGAAGGAGTTCCTTTTGACATCCAAAACAGAATACAAGAACAAAAAACATCACCAAAATCCTAAAGATTTTTTTGCTTAAAAAGAATAAATTTTCCATAATTAAATATTTTTTTTTAGTTTACAAGTAAAAGTTACAAAATAATTCATTGTTGTAGAACCATATAAAAACAATTGTATAACATACTTTAATGAATGAATTATGAGTGTTTTATATGCTTTATTTTCGTATCTTATAAACCGTTGTTTTTGTTGAAAATTTGTGGTAAAAAAAGAGCTATTTAATTGAAGGGGAAAAACACCCAGCACCAGCAAACAAAAGATTTACGGATTTTTATCTCTTTATTTTCTATCCAAAGGCGAAATTATTTTGGTTGGATCTTTTTTGGCTGCCCACAAAATCAGGCGCAACGACTGGTCATATGTCATGTAATTCCACATCCAGTTAATGAAAATGAGTAACCGGTTTTTAACCCCAACAATGGCCATCAGGTGCACAAACATCCATGTAAGCCATGCTAAAAAACCGGAGAATTTTACAAATGAAAGATCGGCAACCGCCCGGTTTCGTCCAATGGTGGCCATCGAACCCCGGTCAATATATTTGAAGGGTCTCAACGACCCGCTTCTCTTCATCGACAAAAAATTCATGGCCAGATTTTTACCTTGCTGAATAGCAACCTGCGCCACCTGAGGATGTCCGTTTGGATGGCTGGCACACTGCATCAGACAAACATCGCCGATGGCATAAATATCGTCAAATCCCTGAATCCGGTTATACTCGTCAACCAAAATCCGGTTTCCTCTGCCAATCAAATCCTTGGAGAATCCGGAAGGGACAACACCACTGATACCCGCAGCCCAGATGACCGTTTTGGTTTCAATCTGGGTGCCATCTCTAAAACTCAAAGTATTTCCATCGAAATCGGTTACCTGTGTATTTAGCAACACCTTAATTCCGAGCCGCTGAAGGTAGAACAATGCTTTTTTGGAAGCATGATTCGACATTACACCCAGCAACGCCGGCGAACCTTCAATTAAACTGATCTGCATCGCATCAAAATTCAAGTCTGGATAATCCTTCGGGAGGACAAATTTTTTCATTTCAGCAATTGCACCGGCAACCTCTACTCCGGTTGGGCCGCCACCAACGACAATTACATTTAATAAAGATCTTCGTTCATTCTGGTCGCGCAGCGTAACAGCCTTCTCGAAACTTTGCAGCAGGCGGTTTCGAAGCGCCATGGCTTCGGAAGCCGATTTCATAGGAATGGCGTATTCTTCCATGTTTTTCATTCCGAAGAAATTGGAATTCACCCCGGACGAAATAACCAGATAATCGTACCAAACCGTATCGAGGCTGGTTTGAAGTTCCTTTTTGAGCGGATCGACCGAATAAACCTCAGCCACCCGGATATAGACATCTTTTTGTTTCTGAAATATTTTCCGGAGAGGGAAAAGAATGGAGCTGGGTTCTATTCCCGCACTGGCAACCTGGTAGAACAATGGTTGAAACTGATGGTAGTTGTTCTTGTCAATCAGCACTATCTGGTATCCCGAACCAACCAGC
>JAUYEQ010000062.1 GCA_030691295.1 Bacteroidota bacterium | reverse complement strand
GATTGCCGGATTTCGAAAGAAGAAATACGTCAGATCGCGAAATACTTCCAATTGCCCAACTGGGACAAACCTGCAAGCCCTTGCCTAAGCTCGCGGATACCTTACAACCAATCGGTTACACTTAAAAAACTACGACAGATTGAAGATGCCGAAGAAATACTGAACAGTTACGGTTTTGCCGATGTGCGGGTGCGGCATTACGGGACGTACGGCAAAATTGAAGTTCACAAAGAAGAACTGACGAAACTGCGCATGGTTCAGAATGAAGTCGTTCAAAAAATTACCGCGCTTGGATTTGAACATTGCGAAATTGATCAGGAAGGATTGGTTTCAGGAAAAATGAACCGGGTACTAACCAACTTAAAAAGCTAAAAAATGCGAATATTATACTACGATTGTTTCGCCGGAATCAGTGGCGACATGAACCTTGGAGCAATGATCGACCTTGGCGTTGATGCCGCCTATCTGGAAACTGAACTGAAAAAGCTAAACATCGAAGGGTTTCATCTCGAAATTACCAAAGACCTTCGAAGGGGAATTTCGGGCACAAAAGCGGAGGTAATCGTTGAAAATCCAGACAATGAAAAGCACCGTCACCTGCGCCATGTCGAAGAAATCATCAACAACAGCACCCTTTCTGAAACAGTGAAAGCGAACTCGCTGAAGATATTCAAACTCATCGCTTTTGCCGAAGCAAAGGTTCATCAGATTGCGGTTGAACGCGTTCATTTTCATGAAGTGGGCGCACTCGATTCGATTGCCGATATTGTTGGCGCAGCCATTTGCCACGATTTCCTGAAAGTTGACAAAGTACTTTCATCACCCATTCAATTGGGCGGCGGAACCGTAAAATGCGCCCACGGAATTATGCCGGTTCCGGCTCCCGCAACCGCATTGATTGTGGAAAATGTGCCGGTGAAATTGGGTTTGGTTCAGCACGAAGCAACCACGCCAACCGGCGCTGCCATTTTAGTGGCAACCGTTGATGAATTTACTGAACAGATTAACTTCCCGATAACAAAAACGGCCTATGGAATTGGTCACCGCGATGTTTCGGAAGTGCCGAATGTTTTGCGTGTATTCCTTTCTGAAACAGCAACTGCCGTTGGCGATGTGAAAGAAGAACTTGCCACGGTCCTGGAATGCAACATCGACGACATGAATCCCGAACGATATGATTTCATTCTCGAACAACTGTTCAATGCAGGCGCGAGCGATGCCTGGCTGGCGCCGATCGTCATGAAGAAATCGCGGCCTGCCATTCAGCTAAGCGTTTTGTGTACTCCTGAAAAAGTGCAGAAAATGAAGCACATCATTTTTACCCACAGCACTACCATCGGACTGCGGGAGTATTCTGTTAAAAAAAGTATGCTGACGCGAACAGAGAAAACTGTAACAACCAAATTTGGAGATGTGCGCGTTAAACAAAGCGTTTACGAGGGAGAAGTGGTTCGTTCGAAACCCGAATACGATGATTGCAGGACAATTGCCATTCAGAAAAAAATAAGCATTGAAGAAGTAGAACGTGAAGTCTTAAAATCTTTATAATATGACACTTACCGACATTTTCGAAAAATACAAAAATGGCGAGCTGGACTTGCCCGAGGCATTGCAAATGGTGTCGAACCATGGAGTTGAAGAATTGGGTTTTGCGACCATCGATACCGACCGCTTGCACCGCACCGGCCTGCCGGAAATGATTTATTCTGCCGGAAAAACCACCGAACAGGTAAAGCAAATTGCCGAACGGATGTACCAAAAAGGTATTGACATACTGGCAACCCGCGCAACTCCTGAAATGTATGCGGCAGTAAAAGAAGTAATCCCGAATGCAGAATACAACGAACTGGCAAGAACGATCAGTTACAAGCATCAGGTAGTTAAAAACACCAAAGGATATATTGCCATTGTTGCAGCAGGAACATCGGACATGCCGGTGGCCGAAGAGGCTGCCGAAACCGCCCGTTTTCTTGGGAACGAAGTAAAAACCATTTACGATGTGGGCGTTGCCGGAATTCACAGGCTTTTTCATAAGCTGGACATTATCCGGGGTGCACGCGTAATTATTGTGGTGGCAGGAATGGAAGGCGCTTTGGGCAGTGTGGTTGGCGGACTGGTGGATAAACCTGTAATCGGCGTTCCGACAAGCATTGGATACGGATCTAATTTTCAGGGTTTATCGGCATTGCTTTCGATGCTGAACAGTTGTGCCAGCGGAATTTCAGTAGTTAATATCGACAACGGATTCGGGGCAGCCTGTCAGGCATCCCTTATCAATAAGCTTTAAAACTATGAACGAATTACATTTACTCCTGGTTACGGCCTTGTCGCTGGGTTTTATTCACACCCTTCTGGGTCCCGACCACTATTTGCCGTTTATTGTTTTGAGCAGGGCGCGCAAATGGTCGCTCTCCAAAACAATGTGGATAACGGGTATCTCCGGGATTGGGCACATTGCTGGCTCGGTAATACTTGGTATTGCCGGAGTTGCCCTTGGAATCAGTCTGAGCAAACTTGAATTGATTGAAGCACCCCGGGGAAATATAGTGGCCTGGATGCTCATTGTTTTTGGATTCTTTTACACCGTTTACGGAATATTTCAGTACCTGAAAAAGGGGCATCATCTGCATTTACCAAAGTTCCTGCTTCCAAAATCGATTCGAAGATACCGCCATTTACCAACGACCGAAGACGAGGAAGTGAAGGAAGATACCTCCAAACTCACGCCTTGGATCTTGTTCCTGATTTTTGTTTTTGGCCCTTGTGAAGTGTTGATTCCTTTGTTGATTTTCCCCGCATCGGAACACAATTGGTTTGGGGTATTTGCAGTTTCCGCCCTTTTTGGAATTGCAACTGTTGCCACCATGCTGCTGACCGTTTTTGTGGGTTACACAGGCATATCGCTCATCCGGTTCAAGCAGGTCGAAAAATACATGCATATTGTTGCCGGATCTGTAATTTTTATTTCAGGAATTGGGATTCGCTTTATGGGCTGGTAATTGCCGGAGATGTTTCACCGTTTGCAATTTTCCAAAGTACAAAACAGGTTTTTACAGCCTCCTGACAGTTTACTCAAAGTGGATAAGTTGGATTTCTGAACAATTACATTATGCGTGCAAGGCTGATCGGTTATGTTTTATTCAATCAACAGAATTTACCTGAAATGAATCCGGATTTATCGGGGAGAGTTCAATAAGAGCGCACAGATATTCAATTAATTAATACTAATATTTTCAGATAGAATGATATACAATTTACGCATATTGCGTATAGTCAATATATTAACAAATGTAACCACATGAAGACAATACGTATATATCTTCAAGTTAGTGGGTGTATTGTTTTACAAGCAAGCCAAAGAATAAAAACAACGACACAATGACAATGAAAAGAGTTTTATTTAATCTGATAGGTATATAAAGAAATGGATTATTTTTGCGAAATAAGAAAACTTAGGATATGAGTAAAATAAGAATAAAAAATTTCGGACCCATCAAAGAAGGCTGTCAAGAATATGATGGCTGGATTGATATTAAAAAAGTTACAGTTTTTATTGGTAATCAAGGATCGGGGAAAAGTACTGTGGCAAAGTTGATTTCAACATTTATGTGGTTGGAAAAAGCGTTGATTCGAGGCGATATGAAAGCTCCTGTTTCTTATCAAGATTTTGTTGAATTAATTGAATTTCACCGTCTTGAAAATTATCTGCAATCCAATACCGAAATCGAATATGAAGGAACTACTTTTCGTTTAAAATTAGTAAGCAATTCAAATAAGAAGATAATTGAGGTTACAAACTTGAATGGAAAGTCCGTTAAGTTACCTAAAATCATGTATGTACCTGCTGAACGGAATTTTTTGAGTTCAATTGAAAATATTAACAAGGTATCTGACCTAATAGTGGGAAGTCTGAAGAATTATTCTGTTGAATTCCGAAATGCACAATTGGCGAACAAAGGTAAAGCAGTTGAACTACCAATAAATAATACCAAAATAGTTTATGACCCCAAAGACGATGAAAACTATTTGGAATTCAATGGTAAACGGCTGAAACTTTCCCATGCTTCAAGTGGTTTTCATTCCTTTGTCCCGTTGTACTGGATTACAAAGTACCTTAATGATTTTGTTAAGCAAAGCGAAAAAGTGCTAATGGAATTATTGAGCACAGACCAAACTGTACGCAGAAAAAACGAATTGAAAGAGTTGAACTCCTTGGGACTCGATGAAAAGACATTGAGAGCAAGGGAAAAGAAAATCAATGAGAAGTTTGTATGTAAATACTTTATAAATATTGTTGAAGAGCCAGAACAAAATTTATTTCCGACATCGCAGAAGCAAGTATTATATAGCCTTTTGGGATTTAACAACATGATAGGGGAAAATAGATTGATTATGACAACACATAGTCCATATTTGTTGGTTTATTTAACCTTATGTGTAGAAGCAAATAGGTTAAAACAAAAAGTTAATACCGATACCTTAAAATCTAAACTAAGTGAAATCGTACCTTTGGCATCTACAGTTGATGGAAACGACCTTGTAGTTTATCAATTAAATGAAATTAATGGAATAATTGCGAAGTTAAAAAAGTATAAAGGATTGCCTTCTGATGAAAATGAACTTAATAATGAATTGGCTGATGCAAATGACGAATTTTCTAAACTATTAGACCTTGAAGATTTATGCCAGTAGATTTTTATGTAATGCCGTGCAATAATCTTCAAGGTAATTGCCAAACCGAACCAATTCAATGTTTACAAGCTATACCGAATAATACTTTTGGTATTAGCGATGTAAATGGAGGTAATAACTTACCGGCAAAAATAGGTGCAGCAAATCCTGACTCAACAACCGATTTTATTGTAGTTAACAATTCCAAAACAGAAGTATCATTCAAAGCAGTAGATTGGTGTGTTCCTATATTCAGAACTGGCTCTTATAATTTAGGGATGAAGAAAGAGTTCCTGCTCAGTTTTCGTCAGATAACACAGGTGACGATCCAATAAAACGATGTGAAGGTTTTCTTCAGTATAACGATTCTATTGTTTTTATTGAAATAAAGAATCGGTCTGGTGGTAGAGGTTGGCTTAAAGACGCAAGAGAAAAATTTGAGGAAACTATATTGAGCTTCAGAGAGCATCATCCGAATTTTGCAAACCAAATAAAAAAACCAATTTTATGCAATCCATCATTTTCAGGTTCTCACCAGAATGAAACTGTGCAGAAGAAAATCTTAAAAGAAAAAATTGGTTTAGAGTTTATTAGACAGGACAGCATTATTATTTGAAGTCAGCAATAAAAGCTGTTATGGTTTCAGCAGCAAACTAAAAACTTATGAGACATGACAATGGAAGTAGCATTTTTTCTGATAAAAATGCCAGTAGACAATTTACAGGACTTTGTATGGTCTGCACACCTCAACATCAAGTCCTGGTTGCAGCGATTGAATTCTCATCAACTGCCAACAAAAAGATTTAATTGAATACTAAATTTTCAGTTATTTTCCTGATTTAAAATCCCAATAAACAATAAACCTATCTGGCGGTTTTCTGTTTAGTTTGTATATTTTCGCAGACTTTTATCAGATACCGGATATGGATTTTAAGAATTTTTCGATTTACAAGCCCAAAATGGAGTACCGCCGTTTTGGCAAAACCAATAAAATGGTGAGTGTGATTACTTTGGGCGGTATGCGCTTTAAACATACCGGACAAGAGCCCCGCGAACTTATCCCGCAAGATACCCTCGATCAATGCCGCGACACCGTTGAAAAAGCGCTGGCACAAGGCATTAACTTAATCGAAACGGCCTACGGATATGGAAAAAGCGAACATGCATACGGTCGCGTACTAAATGATGAACTCAAAATCAAGCGCGATTCGTACTTTTTAATGACCAAAGGGAATCCGAAAACTGCCGAAGAAACCCGAAAACTGGTCGAAAAACAGCTGAAAGCGCTGAAAACTGAATATCTCGATTTTTATGCCTGGCACGGAATCAACACTTTTGAACTGATGGAACTTGCTTGTGCCAAAGGTGGCCCGGTTGAGGAGTTGCTGAAAATGAAAGAAGAAGGAATTATCGGACACATTGGTTTCAGCACCCATGCGTCGCTTGATGTAATTGTTAAGGCTATCGAAACCGATTTGTTCGACTTTGTAAACCTGCACTACTACTACTTTTTCCAGCGAAACAATGCAGCCATCGATCTGGCTGAAACCAAGGACATGGGCGTATTCATTATTTCGCCCAACGACAAAGGCGGACAACTCTTTCGGCCTTCGCAAAAGCTTGCCAAATTAACCGCACCACTGCACCCCATTCAGTTTAACGCCCGTTTTTGCCTGAGTCATTCTGCTATTCACACATTGACTTTTGGATTGCCGATAACCGCGCAGTTCGATCACATCAATGGTATTTTCCCGGCACCGGCCCCATTTTCTCCTGAAGATGCCAAAATAAAACAACTGATGGACAACCAAAAACTACTCGATCCATATTCCCGATTCGATCCTTATTGCATGGAAAACGACCCTTCAGGATTGAATATTCCTGAGATTCTGCGGTTCCGTACACTCTGGAAATGCTACGACATGAAAGACTTCGGGCTTTACCGCTACAATATGTTTCAGGAAAAAGACCACTGGTTTCCGGGCAATTTCCCGACTGAAGAGAATCTGAAAAAGGTTGATTTAAGCCGATGTCCGGCAGACATTCCGCTGATTGATTTGATAAAAGAAGCACACGAGGGATTGTACCGGGCGAAGGAGAAAGTGTAAAGTTTAATACTTCTTTTATTGAGAATTTGTAACTTTACGAAAAAAAGAAAATGGATTTACAGACTCGAAAATTGACCTTTGTGAAAGAATTTCTCAATATTCAAAGTGAGGATATTGTTGATCGTTTTGAAAAGATGCTTAAAAAGGAAAAGATTAGAAGTAATGATAAAGACTTCCAACCGATGACTTTGGATGAGTTTT
>JAUYEQ010000057.1 GCA_030691295.1 Bacteroidota bacterium | reverse complement strand
GCTGTACACGAGCCCATCACCACCGAAATCTGCGGAATTCCTTCAGCCGACATTCTGGCCTGATTGTAAAAAACCCGGCCAAAATCGAATCGGTCGGGAAAAACGTTGGCTTGCTCGGGCAGGTAAATTCCGCCCGAATCTACTAAATAGATACAGATCAGTTTATTTTGTCGGGCAATTTCCTGTGCCCGAACGTGTTTTTTGATGGTTTCGCGGATGTAAGTTCCACCTTTTACGGTGGCATCGTTGGCAATAATCAAGCATTCGCGCCCATGAACGACACCGATTCCGGTTATAATTCCGGCGGAAGGGAAAGCATTACCGTATTGATTGTAAGCAGCAAATGATGAAAGTTCGAGAAAAGGCGTTTGGGGATCGATTAATAGATTAATTCGTTCGCGGGCAAGCAACTTTCCACGTTCGCGATGCTTCTCAACAGCAGTTTCTGAACCGTGCGAACTTACCTCCGCGAGCTTTTCGCGGAAGGTTTTTAATACTTCTTCGTAATTCCTGAAATTCTCCTGAAACTCGGGAGATTTGATTCTCGTTTCGTTTTGTTTAATTTTTACCGTCATCTGATTAAACAGAAAAGTTTAAATCACTTAGACAAAGTAAACAATCAATTGGTTCACTGGGCATGAATATTTTTAAGACCTGAATATGGTTTTGTTATGATTTTTAAATGCAATATTCACAATATTGCCTGATTGATTTTGCATAAAAAGCAGAAATTGTCGAACGCATATTGCAAAACATGATTATATTTGTCGAAACTATATGACAAAATGGAAAAGCTATTTCAGTTTTCAGCATCAAGAATTCAGGCAGCGAACCTGACTTTTAAGCGTTATATGCTAGAACGGATCAATTGGAACAATCGGCTGATTGGCATAACCGGAGCGCTTGGCGTTGGCAAAACAACTATGCTTTTGCAGTACATAAAGGAACATTTAGCGGATGTTCCAGCCGAAGTAATCTATGTAAACATGGATGATTTGTATTTCTCCAATAATACGATTGTTGATTTTGCTGATGAGTTTGTAAAAAGAGGAGGAAAGCATCTCTTTGTTGATGAGGTTCACAAGTACAAAAAATGGTCGCAGGAGATCAAAAACTGTTACGATTATTTCCCTGAGCTCCAGATTGTTTTTACCGGATCATCCGCGTTGGATATTCACAAGGGAGAAGCCGACCTCAGCCGTCGCGCCATTGTTTATTCCATGCAGGGACTGTCGTTCCGAGAATTTGTTGAACTGAAATACGGTCATATATTTCCTGCCATACAGCTGGAAGATATTCTATCCAAAGCGTCCTCTTACATTTCAACTATTCTGGAGAAAATAAAACCGATTAAGCTGTTCGAAGAGTACCTGCAGTTTGGTTATTATCCGTTTTTCACCGAAGGCGAAGCAGAGTTTCCAATCCGGCTGAAACAAACGGTTAACCATGTGCTCGACAACGATTTGCCCTCAGTAGAAAATATTGATTTTAATGCTGTTCATTACCTCCGGAAGTTGATTGCGATTCTGGCAGAGATCGTTCCATATAAGCCAAATATCCTGAAGCTTAGTCACCAGATCGGCATTAGCCGCGAAACCCTTTTGCGTTATTTGTACCTTCTGGAAAAAGCTGATTTGCTGATGCTATTAAAAATAGATGGTACTGGAATCAATAAGATGAACAAGCCCGAGAAAGTTTATCTGAACAATCCGAACCTGATTTACACGTTAACCGATTCCTCCATTAATACAGGAACTTCAAGAGAGACTTTCTTTTTCAATCAGCTTCGTGTTGGCCATTCTGTAAATTGGGCAGAAGCAGGAGATTTTTTGATTGACGGCAAAACTATTTTCGAAATTGGAGGAAAAAATAAAACCCGCAAGCAAATTGCCGGAATTGAAAATTCATTTATTGCGGCCGATAACATCGAATATGCCTATCAGAACAAGATTCCGCTCTGGCTTTTTGGTTTTTTGTATTGAAAAAGATCAGATCGCAACCAATTCCCCCACCAAAACCAATTTTTCTCCTTCTCCGGATAGTCCGGTTAGTTTTACGGCGTGGATGGTATTTTTCTGAATGTCTTGAGCCTGAAATTCAACAGGAACAAATAAATCACCGTAGCCGGAAGCTTTTGTCTTGGTCGCTTTTTCAACCAGAACATTCTGGGTTTTTCCAATCAGACATTGGTAGTACCGGAGTTTATTTTCTTCGGAAAGTTCTCTGATCTTCAAAGATCGGGCGTTTTTTATTTTTTCCGGAACATGATTTTCCATGCGTTCGGCTCGTGTTCCTTTCCGGACCGAATATTTAAATGTGTGCACATGGCTGAAATTAAATTCGGCAACGGCATCGAGTGTTTGCTGAAATTCCTCGTCGGTTTCACCGGGGAAACCAACAATGATGTCAGTGGTGAAATTAAAATCAGGATAAACTGCCCTGAATTGATTGATTGTTTTGCGGAATTGCTCCACATCGTACATGCGGCGCATCCGGAGCAATGTTTTTTCGGAACCACTTTGCAGACACAAATGCAGGTGCGGCATTAATTTGGGATGACTGAAAAGTTCCACAAACCGGTCGCCAAAACCATCGGGTTCGAGCGACGAAATGCGTACCCGGAAATCGCCCGGAACTTCCAGAACCTGAGCCAGTAAATCTTCGAACCGTGCTTTTCCGTCTTCGTAACGGCCAATGTTGACTCCGGTAATCACTATTTCTTTGAATCCGTTTTCGATGGTTTTGCGCACACTTTCCAGTACATCGGCAACTGGTCGCGATACTGCCCGGCCTCGCACCATCGGAATAATGCAGAAGGTACAGAAATTGTCGCAGCCATCCTGGATTTTCACGGCACTGCGGGTATGAAGGCTTTTGCGAACAGGTTCGTACCGAAATACATCCTGCGGCAATTGTTCGGGATGCATTATTTCTCCTGAAAAATGGGCATCGACCAACGAAAGAATCGAGCTCTTCCGGTTGTTTTCGACCACAAAAGTGATGTTGTCCTGACTTTCGAGCTTTTCCTTGAAATTGTTGGCCCTGCAACCAGTCACCACGACCACTGCATCTTTGTTTTTTCGTGCAGCCTGACTGATAACCGTTCTCGATTTCTGGTCGCTCTGGTTGGTTACCGTACAGGTATTAATCACCACAATATCAGGGGACTGGTCGAAGTCAACCAATTTGTAGCCGGCTTCGTCAAAATCTGTTACCAGCGCATCCGTTTCGTATTGGTTGAGCCGGCATCCAAGCGTTTTGAAGGCTACACGTAAGCCCAAAGCCTCCCCCAACCCCTCCGAAGGAGGGGGGAAAGAAGGATTCTCACTGTTATTTATATTTCCCATATCATCTTGTTACTCTTTCGGTCCCGGCTTTCCCTGATTTCTGTTTACCTGCGGTCTTCTTCTTTGTTTGTTGTGCTTTTTGACCACACTTGGCTTGGTAAAGAATTTTTGATCCAACTCGCCCACGTTCATCATGTTTTCCTTTTTCGCTTCGGGTTCGTTGTATCCTTCAAACGAAGGTTTTTGCCCGCGTTTGTTCATGTTCAGGAATTTTTTTACGTCTTCCAGATCGAGTATAAAAACGCGTCCGCCATCAGATTGGGAGTAACTGTACCAAACCTTTTTTTGAAGAATATCAGTTTTGAAATGTCGGGCAAGTCCTTTATCTGTTTCGATGGCCAGCAATTCATGCGGAAAATCTTCCAGCGCTTCGAGGTAATGATCGAGTTCGTAGGTGAGGCAACATTTAAGTTTGCCGCATCGTCCGGCCATTTTTTCGGCATTGGGCGATAAACCCTGTTTGATGGCAGCATCCGATGTCACGCTTGTGAAGTCGGTTCGCCAGGTTGAGCAGCACAGAGCGCGTCCGCAAGAACCAATTCCGCCAATGCGGCCGGCTTCCTGACGCACACCAATCTGTTTCATCTCTATTTTGATACTGAATTCGCGCGCATATTGTTTGATCAGTTCACGAAAATCAACACGGTCGTCGGCAATGTAAAAGAAAATGGCCTTGTTATTATCGCCACGAAATTCGACATCACCGATTTTCATTTCAAGGTTCAAATCGTTGGCGATTTGCCTTGCACGGATCATCACTTTGTTTTCGCGCGCTTTGGCTTCTTCCCATTTAATAACGTCGGCAGGAGTGGCTTTGCGGTATATCTTGTGCCATTCATAACGTTCGGGCTTTTTTACTTTTCGTTTAAACTGAAGTTCGGCCAGTTTACCGGTAAGCGAAACCGCACCGATGTCGTGTCCGGGCGAACACGACACTACCACCAGCTCGTCGCGTTTTAATTGTATGCCTTCTTCGTTCCTGAAAAACTCTTTTCTCGTTCCTTTGAATCGGATTTCTACAATGTTCGATTCGTTGGTGGTATCAGGTATATCGTTGAGCCAGTCATAAGTGCCAAGCATGGCTGGACGGTCTAAATCAGTATTTGTGTTGCATCCGCTGCATCCCATATCTCTCTTTTTTTAATAACAAACGGCAATATTATCAATTTTTAGCCGGATTTGCTATTTTTATTCGTTCTAAATAACGGAAGATGAACAGGCTCTGCTAATTGTGAAATGCCTCAATCCATTCAATATGTTTTATCTCAAACCCGCAATTTGTTCTTCCAGAACTTTAATCTTGGCTTCGGCGTCGGCATGCTTGGCGCGTTCGACGGCAACCACGGCTTCGGGAGCGCTGCCAACAAATCGTTCGTTGCTCAGTTTTTTCATTACTGAATTCAGGAAACCTTTGGTATAATCCAATTCTGCCTGAAGTTTTTTCAGTTCTTCTTCCACGTCAATGGTTCCTCCCATCGGCACGAAGAAAGTGGTGGATTTTACTAAAAACGAAGCGGCTAATTTTACTTCTTCGGAAACCAGATTTAAAGCTGAAAGATTGCCCATTTTTACCAATACGCTATTGAATTCATGAGCAAAACCTTTGTCGCCAACCATGATGGACAGTTCGATCTGATCTTTATTCGGAATGTTGTTTTTAGTACGGATAGTCCGTAATCCGGCGATGGCTTCTTTTACATCTTCAAACTGTGCGATCAGCGTTTCGTCGTATCCAGTTGATTTTGGCCATGAGCTGATGGTGATGCTATCGCCTTGTTTGCGTTCTTTCAGCAACTGCCAAACCTCTTCGCTCACGAAAGGCATAAACGGATGCAGGAAGCGCAATACTTCGTCAAAAATATCAATCAATTCCCCGTATGTTTTTCCATCAATTGGTTGCTGATAGGCTGGTTTCACCATTTCCAACAACCATCCGGAGAACTCATCGCGAACCGTAGTGTACACGTTCATCAAAGCATCCGAAATACGGAATTTATCGAAATGATCGTCAGTTTGCTCAACAATCTGGCTGAACTTTTCGTGGAACCAGCTAATCGCCAATTTAGAATGTTCAGGCTGTGGAATTTTGTAATCCACTTCCCAACCATTCACCAGCCGGAAAGAGTTCCAGATTTTGGTTACAAAACCGGCGCCCTGTTGCGGCAAACTTTCGTCGAACATCAAATCGCCACCGGCAGGTGAGCAAAGCAACATGCCCACACGAACTCCATCGGCTCCGTATGTATCAATCAGGTCGAGCGGATCGGGCGAATTGCCCAGCGATTTAGACATTTTGCGGCGCTGTTTGTCGCGCACCATTCCGGTAAAATATACATTTTTGAACGGAAACTGATCGCGGTATTCGTAGCCGGAAATAATCATTCGGGCCACCCAGAAGAAAATAATATCAGGACCAGTTACCAAATCGTTGGTTGGATAATAGTAATTGATTTCCTTGCTATCCGGATTACTGATTCCGTCGAAAACCGAAATTGGCCACAACCAGCTGGAGAACCAGGTATCGAGCACATCTTCGTCCTGAAAAAGAGAGAAAGAGCCTCCCCCTGCCCCTCCCAAGGAGGGGTGTTTGGCGATCGCGAGTTCGCGAGCTTTTTCCTCATTTTCGGCAACCACAAATCCGTAGTTCGTTGCCCCCTCACCTTCGGGGAGGGCTGGGGTGGGGTTTTTTATATACCAAACCGGAATCCGGTGTCCCCACCA
>JAUYEQ010000056.1 GCA_030691295.1 Bacteroidota bacterium | reverse complement strand
ATCTGTCCTTTTAAATCTTCCAGGCTTTCAATGTAAACCTCAACCAAATCTTTTGGTTTTAATTCAGGATTGTAACGGAATTCGTTCAAGCTGACAATACCATCTGATTTGTAACCGATGTCGATAACAACTTCGCGTTTGTTCATTGAAATAACCTTACCTTCAACGACTTCTTTTTCCTGAACAGTCGTCAATGTTTTCTCATAAAGAGTTTCAAGATCATTTTTACTTCTTCCGCTGAAACCTTTGTCAGCTTCTACCAAAGCATCCCAGTCAAAATCAGCAGTTTCTGCAACAACAGTTTTAGGTGCTTTTGCTTTTTTTACAACCGGAATAACTACAGGTTCAGCAAATTCTGCTGCTTTTTCTTCTGCCTGATCAACAACTTCTTCAGTTGTAGCTTCTACAGGTGCAATAACTTCTTCAACCACTTCAACAGGTGTTTCGGCAATTTCTTCAATTACTGTTTCTTCAGGTGCAACAGTTTCTTCAACTACTGCGGTTGGTGTTTCAACAGTTTCCTGTTGTTCGAGTTCTACCTTAGGATCAAGGTTCTCTGTGTTGTTTTCTACCATTTAATAATCAATTAATTAATGAGTTAGACTGTATATTAAATAAACGCGCGGCAAAATTAAGACTATTCTGCTATAAAAAAAAGATTTTCAAGTATTTTTCGTCTAATTGGGTATTTCAGGGGTGTTATTTTATACTTTCATTTTTTTACTGAATGTTTTTAGAGTACTTTCAATTTATATTCTGATTTTTGTGCTGTGTGAAATTCTGCTTACTAATAATCCTTATTTTTGATTGTATCGAATTATAAAATTTAATATTTGTGAATATGAAGGGAATTATTCTTGCCGGTGGATCCGGTACACGCCTGTATCCGATTACTAAAAGTATTTCGAAGCAAATTATTCCGATTTACGACAAACCCATGATTTATTATCCCTTGTCAGTTTTAATGTTGGCCGGAATCCGCGAGATTTTGATCATCTCAACTCCAAAAGACATTCATCTGTATCAGGATTTGCTGGAGGACGGGAGCCAACTAGGTATCAAACTCGAATATGCTATCCAACCTTCACCCGACGGTCTGGCGCAGGCATTTATAATCGGTGAAGAGTTTATTGGCAACGATTCTGTTTGTTTGGTTTTAGGCGACAATATTTTCTACGGTTATAATTTCAGATCAATTCTGCAGGAAGCCGCCGCCCTGAAAGATGGTGCAATTGTATTCGGTTACTATGTGAACGACCCCGACAGATACGGTGTCGCCGAGTTTGATGATAATGGAAAGGTTTTGTCGATTGAAGAAAAGCCTGAGCATCCGAAATCAAATTATGCGGTTACCGGATTGTATTTCTACGGAAATGATGTGGTGAAAAAAGCAATAAGTTTAAAACCTTCAAAAAGGGGTGAACTTGAAATTACCGATTTAAATAAAATCTATCTGGATGAAGGCCGGTTAAACATGAAGCTACTCGGACGTGGTTTTGCATGGCTCGATACCGGTACGCATGAAAGTCTGATGCAGGCATCAAATTTCATCCATACGATCGAAGAGCGGCAGGGATTAAAAGTATCGTGCATCGA
>JAUYEQ010000049.1 GCA_030691295.1 Bacteroidota bacterium | reverse complement strand
AAGTAGCTTCGGTCAAGGATGATCCTTTGTGTGCATGTTCGGATGCAACAGTTGCTTTTAAGTTTACCGAGGGGCTTAAAATCAATTATAAAGAAGCGACCTTTTCGGTATCTGAAGATGGAACATTGCTTGTTTTTGATATGGTCGGTAAAAAATACAACACTGCAAAAAACGGCGTACTTCAAGGTCCTTATGAAGCAGATGACCCCATTGTCAGTAGATTTGATCTGCCTGAAGCGGAGAGTGGAGAGCAAATAAGTATGGATGTATTATTAGAGCGTTATAAGGGATTTATAGTTCCTTCCGGCGAAAAATATGCAATAAATTTTGGCGGAAAAACCTACGGTCCCTTTGCTGTTATTCAGAGTTTCGTATTAAATCATTCAAAAAGCAAATTTGCCGCAATGGTAGTTAAGGATGTTTTAATGACAGAGGATCAGGGTAGAAAATTAGAATTGGAGGCGAAGAACGCCAAAACCGATCAGGAACGAATGCAATTGGCTATGAAAATGAGCGAGCAGATGCAGGAAAGAATGATGGCAGCTGGTGGCGAAATTGATATGTTGCCAAAATTAATTTCCAATGTCCCTGAAGCAAAATCAGATATGATGTTGGGAAACAACTTTTCGGGAAAGGTTAAATTCGATGACATTGTGAATGTAGGTTTTGATAAAATTACTGATTTAACTGGCAAGACACTCCTCTCTTTTGATCCGCAAAAGCTAAATAATTCAGGCAATGGATTTTGGTTAAGTTCCGACAATACGCGAATTGCATCCTATAATTACGGTCTTCTTTCGTTGAGCGATGGCAAAGAATTCGCTGAGGTTTTTTGTCCGTATGTGATGAAAGCCGAAGGGAAAGTCTATTTAACTTACATATATTTTTCACCAGTCAACAATGCGGTAATGCAATGCAAATTACCTTTCTGATGATTTGCGTATAATGAAGAAAAAACGCAATATAATATTTTCCACTTTCTTCGCCGTGTTTACTTTTTGTGGTTGTTGCCAACACCTCACAGCAAGCGATTATGTTTATCCTGAGGTTTTTGGCAGCAACTGTAAAAAAGCAGCATTGTTTGTCGGTGAAAATGAAATTTGGATGAGCGATTTATTGAGCGAAAACAAGGTCGGTTTTCAACTTGTAATGTCAATGGTCTTTCCTGAACTTGTCCGCTATTCAGCCATTCGCGACCGGATGGAAATAACCCTTCTGAAAGCACTGTATGTTAACTACGGAACCGAATATGCCAACTTTTCCATTGGTGTTTTCCAGATAAAACCATCATGTGCCGAAGAAATTCTCAGGGAAATACCAGCATTACACGATAAAAAGTTGACAGCTCATTTTAACGCCATCAACCCGTCGATTTCGGAAAATGAAAAGCGGTCGATGATTGTCAGCGAATTGGAAGATCCCAAATCGCAGTTACTTTATGTTGTAGCAATGGTTAAAATACTCAATAACAGATTTCGAAACTACAAATGGGAAAACGATTTGGATAAGCTGAAGTTTTATGCAGCGGCATACAATAGTGGTTTTTCGAATAGTGATGCATATATCAGGCAGCAAATGAATTCTTCATCATTTCATACTGGTTTGATTAAGTCGGACAATCATTATTGTTATGCCGATATCGCTGCCTACTTTTTTCAGAATATGAGGCAGTTTCTATAAATTAAATCCAACTGAATTGCAGAAATACCATCGCATTACCGGAAAACAGATAAACTGTCTATTGAACAAAAGGTCAAAATGATAAAACGGAGGAAACATGGACTTTTTAAAAAGTTAAACGCTCACATGCCGAAGCCCAGTCCAAGAATAAGATGAAAGGCAATATTGTAAACATCTGAATTTCCCTGAACAACTTTAATGTTCGAATAAGCCAGTGTAGTTTTGGCTTCGGCATTGATGTAGAAACGGCTACCTATATAGAAAGGTCTGCTGATGGCAAAGTTAATTACAGGACCTGAAATGTAATACCCCATATCCAGGTCAACCACAGAAGTACCATATTCTTTGCCCCTGATTTTTGATTCGGGATGAGCCAGCACAATTCCAGCACCTGTCCGATAACGAAATGATTTTTTTTCGAAGCCACGATTCACCATGATCATATTAAATCCATGTGAAATGTTGAACTTCTGGACTTCAGGCGTAGTATTTTTCAAATAAAGTTTGTGGTGGATTACTTCGAACTCCCAGGCTCGTTTATTTTGCCACCGCCCCAAACGTATATCCCAATATACCGGAAGGATAAAAGATTCCGAAGAATACTGCGCCCAAAATTTAATATCTGGATAACCATCCTGCCTGATTGTAAGTGGCATGGGCAAATTAAAAACCTGACCACTATGCACTTCGAACGACCAGTGCGACTGGGCATTTACAATTGGGAATGAAATGAATGTCAGGAATAAAATGGCAAAGAATTTTTCCATAAAAAACTACGGTAATTTATGCGCAATGTCTCTTTGTCTTTGACTGACGGTAAATACCGGAATACTGGATCCGTGGATGATTTCTTTTGCAAAGTCACCGATCGTATTACTGAAGAAGGATACTACATGGTGTTTTCTGATGATAATTAAATCGGGTTTTTCGGTATCGATAAATGATAAAACCATATCATGTTTTACCTGACCATACACTTTAAGAATTTCAAGTTTCGATTCAATTCCCCTTTCCGAAAGCATTGACTGAATTATTTCGGCATTTTTTAGCGCTAAACTTTTTTGCACATCAATATTGGCATTCAATGCCGAGACAATCAGGATTTTAGCATTGGCCTTTTTTGCAAACATACTGGCCCACAATAACCTTTTTTTTGTGTTCTCTGAAACATCAATTGGAACCAAAATGGTTTTTAATTCCTGTTGGGTTGATTCTTCATTCACTGACAATACAGGGCAGTGTGAGTATCCAATAATCTTATCAATCTCATTTTGATCCAACAGGTTTGTGATACCTAACTGATGAATGCTTCGTTTCAGGATCATGAATAAATAATCTTCCATTTGTCCATGTTTTATTAGAGTCGAAACCAGATTTCCTGTCGAAACTTTTAAAATCACCTTTTCCGGAATTTCGCCTCCAAAAAAATCTTTTACAAAATCTGTAAGTTTCTGCAATGCTTCTTTTTTCATTGCTTCTACTTTATGTGGATTAAAATATCGGTTTAAAAAGGACAATGGTGGAATTACATTCAAAATGAATATTCGAAAAGAAATTATCTTCTGAAGATTGATGGCTTGTCTTAACACAATTTTTCCCTCGTCTGTCAGAGGTACCACTACCAAAACATCGTTTGTCCTGTATTTCATAACCTTACTTTTTACAACATAGCTTATGTTTTTATACGATTAGCGCACAAAAAGTTATATAGAATTATGAATATTTCTTCCTGAAATTACAATTTTGCTCTCAGGTATTGCAAAGGCCATTCAATATCATCATTTAAAACCTGTGCGGCATGAAAAGCGAAATAGGGTTTCCTCAGTGATTCCCTTGCAATTAAAATAAGGTCAGCTTCTCCATTTGCCAATATTTCTTCTGCCTGCTGAACTTCTGTTATCATTCCAACCGCTCCGGTTAAGATGCCTGCCTCTTTTTTTATTCGTTCAGCAAATGCTACCTGATATCCCGGACCAAAAGGAATTTTTGCATAAGGTACCAATCCTCCCGACGAACAGTCAATCAAATCAACTCCATTTGTTTTTAATATGGCTGAAAGTTTAACCGCTTCGTTAATGTCCCAGCCTCCTTCAGCCCAGTCGGTAGCTGATATTCGCACAAACAGGGGCAGGTTTTGCGGCCACACAGTTTGTACTGCTTTTAAAATTTCCAGTAGCAGGCGTATCCTATTTTCAAAACTACCGCCAAATTCATCCTTTCGGCGATTGCTCAATGGCGAAAGAAACTGGTGAATCAGGTATCCGTGTGCTGCATGAATTTCGATTAGTTTATAGCCAGCCTGCAATGACCGTAATGCAGCGACTTTAAAATCATCAATTACCTTTACTATTTCGCTGGAATCCAATTCCTTCGGAAGTTCATCTTCAGGATTAAAAGCCGCAGATGACGGGGCAACCGTTTCCCATCCACCTGTGTTTTCACTCAGTTGTTTTCCTCCATTCCAGGGCAAAGCACAACTTGCTTTCCGTCCGGCATGCGCCAGTTGAATTCCAGCTACGGCTCCTTGCCCATGAATAAATTCTGCAATACTTTGCAACTTCTCAATGTGTTCCTCTTTATAAATACCAAGGTCGGCAGGTGTAATACGACCTTCCGGCGAAACTGCGGTTGCTTCCTGTATAATTAAAGCAGCACCTCCAACTGCCCTGCTTCCTAGATGCACCAAATGCCAATCGTTTGCAAACCCATCGACAGCAGAATATTGGCACATCGGGGAAATGGCAATCCGGTTTTTAAATACGATATCTTTGATTATAAGTGGGGACAATAGTTTTGACATAGCTGATAATTTTAGATTTTCTATCCGATTTTTGCTAAAATAATCAATGCTTTTGGTTGCACCAAATTCAGGCAGAATTAAAATGACCAGAAAGTAATTCAGGCATTTTCTATTTGAAGTCCCGCGAAGGGAAAAGTTCGCCCTGTACAAATTTGCTGTCGACGTTTTTTTCTTTTCCTGAAACTTCCTCCGTGTTCTTTTTATTACCATTTGCCTGTTTCTGCATGGAACCAAGATTGCGCCCATCAAAATCCAGACTCATCAGTTCATTCAGGTTAAAACAGGCACTTACCACCACATGAATGACTTCTCCTGCAATCTGGAGCTTACCTTCCACCATCAGCAGCCGTGATTGCAGGATTACTTTCCGGTACTTCTCAAAAATCTTGCTCCAAACCACCAGGTTGGCAAACCCACTTTCATCTTCGATGGTAATGAACAGCACTCCTTTAGCTGTGCCGGGACGCTGACGAACTGTGATCAAACCGCACACCCTGACCGACATGCCGTTTTTCATTTTGCTTAATTCTGAAGCGGGCGCAACTCTCATCTGATTTAGTGATTGGCGAAGAAAACTGACCGGATGGGCTTTTAACGACAACGAAGTGCTGGCATAGTCCTGTATCACATGTTCTCCGGGTGTCATAACAGGTAATTCGGTCCACTGCTCCGTTGTACTTTGCGAAGGTGTTCCGGTAAACATTCCGGTTGGATGGTCGTGTAATGCCGACACTTCCCATAGCGCTTGCCTTCGGTCGAGTCCGATGGAGCGGAAAGCATCGGCATCGGCAAGCCGTTCCATTGCAGAGGGAGAAACTCCTGCATTGAGCAACTGATCGATATTCCGGTAGCTTGTAGGCCTTCCGGATACAAGCACTTGCATATCTTCCTCCCGAAGCCCCTTTACCTGCCGGAAGCCTAAGCGGACAGCACAATAGCGACCGTCCTTTTCTTCCAGTGTATTGTCCCATTGAGAGTAGTTGATATCTGCCGGACGAACAGTTACACCATGTTTTCGGGCATCAATCACAATCTGTGCCGGCTGGTAAAAACCCATTGGTTGGCTGTTCAACAGAGCCACCGCAAATATGTCGGGGTAATAACATTTTATCCACGATGAAATATAAACCAGCAAGGCAAAGCTGGCTGCATGACTTTCCGGGAAACCATAACTCCCGAAGCCTTCAATCTGCTTGAATACACGCAAGGCAAACTCTTCGGTATAACCTTTTTTCATCATCCCCCCAACCAGTTTTTCGCGGTACCAGCTTACTTTTCCTTTCGCTTTAAAGGTCGCCATACTCCGGCGCAAACCATCGGCTTCTGCTGGTGTAAAGCCTGCCGCAACAATAGATATTTCCATTGCCTGCTCCTGAAATAAAGGAACCCCCAGCGTTCTGCCCAAAATTTCTTCCAGCTCCTTCGACGGAAATTCGACCGGTTCCTCACCGTTTCGTCTTTTTAAATACGGATGCACCATATCGCCCTGAATAGGTCCGGGTCTCACAATGGCCACCTCAATCACCAAATCGTAAAAATTACGTGGTCTTAATCTGGGTAACATCGACATTTGTGCCCGGCTCTCAATCTGGAAAACTCCAAGCGTATCAGCATGGCTAATCATCTCATAAACCTTCGGATCATCCTGAGGAATGTTGGCCAGCGTGAGATTCAGGTTGTAATGTCTTTCAGCCAGGTCAAAAGCTTTGCGGATGCAGGTTAGCATACCCAACGCAAGTACGTCAACTTTCATAAAACCAAGCGCTTGAATGTCATCTTTGTTCCATTCAATATTGGTGCGGTCTTCCATGCGGGCATTCAGGATTGGGCACAATTCGTGCAGCTTTCCGCGGGTAATCACGAACCCTCCCGTATGTTGTCCCAACTGACGCGGGAACCCAATGTATTGCCTTGTCAATTCGAGCACCTTCCGTAAATGTGGGTCCTGAGAACTGAAGCTGGAAGAATCCGGGGCTTTTCCCTCAAACCAATCCTCGGTAAATTCGTAGGCCGATTTCGAAAGAACGTTAATGGTATCCGTTGATAATCCCATCGCTTTTCCCACATCGCGCACAGCGCCTTTCCAGTGTACCTGGGTAACAGTCGCCACAATTCCGGCCCGGTCGCGACCGTATTTTTCGTAGATGTATTGCATGATTTCCTCCCGGCGTTCATGTTCAAAATCCACGTCAATATCGGGCGGTTCATTGCGTTCGTCGCTCATAAACCGGGCAAACAGCAATTTAAATTTGGAGGGATCGACCGAAGTGACACCCAAGCAATAGCAAATTACCGAATTGGCTGCCGAACCACGTCCCTGGCACAGAATTTTCCGTGAACGTGCTTCGCGCACATAATCATATACAGTCAAAAAATAAGAAGCGTAGTCTTTCCGCCCGATAAACTCCAGTTCCATATCAATAGTTTCCCTGATTTTTTGGGGAATCACTTCACCAAAATGCCCGTGGGCGCCTTTCCAGGTAAGGTAAACCAACTCTTCCATAGGGGTTCTGCCTTCGCTGGTAATTTCTTCCGGATACAGGTATTTTAATTCATCCAGCGAAAATTGGCAGGCATCCGCCAGTTCCAGTGCGCGGTTGATTGCTTCTGGATACTGACGAAAAAGACGATGCATTTCTTCGATTGGTTTCAGGTAGCGTTCCGCGTTTGAATGTAACTTGAAGCCTGCCGAATGAATGGTGCATTTCTCGCGGATACAGGTCAGAACATCCTGTAATTCGCGACGTCCCGCTGCATGGTAATATACATTATTGGTTGCTACCAGCGGAATTCCCAATCGCGCCTCCAGTTGTGAAAGACGGAACAGTTTTTTGTGATCGTCACCTTTGTAACCGAAATTTGCAGCAAGGTAAAGGTTGCTGCCCAACGCTTCTTTATATTCTTCCAACGCTTTGATAAACCCGGGCTCGAAATCAAAATCGGTATTGAGTGATGGCGGCGGAATCACGATGAATATTATGCCAGCGGCGTATTTGTAAACATCAGCACGATACAGGTGGCAATCTCCCTTTTCAGCACGAAGATTGCCTTCGGTAAGCAATGCTGATAAATTTGCGTATGCAGTTTTATTGGTTGGATAAGCCAGCAGACTCGGACCATCCAGCAAGTCGAGGCGACATGCAGGTATGAAACGAATATTTTTGTCACGTGCAGCTACATGAGCGCGAACAATACCCGCCAGCGTATTCCTATCGGTAATGGCAACAGCCTTGTAGCCCAGTTCTGCTGCCTGTTCAACCATTTCCTCAGGATGGGAGCCGCCCCTGAGAAACGTAAAGTTCGAGGTTACCTGTAATTCTGCGTAATCCATGTCAGTTCAAAGTTTCAAGCCTCACCCCAGCCCTCTCCACAGGAGAGGGAGCCAGGGCAGCGCTCTTGTTTAGCTTTTTAATATATCTTTTAGTTCTACTCTCTTACTCCCCTCCTTCGGAGGGCTACCGTGTACCCACATCTATTTTTTTTTGTGCGGTTATGATGTACAATTAAAAATAGATGTGGGTACACGGTAGCTTCGGAGGGGCAGGGGGAGGCTTTGTCAGGCAAAAAATCCGTGGAGAAACCATTGCGGTTTCCTGTTGCTGTACAAGCCCAGCCGGAACAGCCAGTAGCGGGCGCCGCTTTCATCTTCAACCCGGTAATAATCCCGGGGTGGACCGCTTTGAAGCCACCATTCCTGCTCGATACGTTCAGGACCGTCGGCACGAACAATACGGATAACTTCACTTTTGTAGCGAAAATGCATCGGAGGATAATCCGGCAAGACCACCATGACTTCAATGGGCTCCGGCTCCGGCAAAAGATGGATGGGACGTTGACGGTCGGTGCGCCATTCCGTTTCCGGCTGTTCTTCCAAAGAACTAACCTCTTTCACTGAACTTTCCGGCCAGTGATGCTCCAGTGGTAAATAGCGGTGAATGGCCTTAATCCCAACTTTCCCTGCAATGTTGTCCACTAATTCAGAAATAGCCGCCTGGTCACGGTTTGCTGTGCTCCACAAAGCTTCCTGGGTTTCGCTCACCTCTTCAACCAGGGTTGCTTCCAGTGTGAAAAGTTCAATTCCGAGTGCCGGTTCTATTTCCGGTATCTTCAGTTCGAATAATTTGAAAAGGTGTGCTGCATTGCGCGATGCACGGTTGGTGCCAATGCTGACTTGCACGGTTTCCCCGTCAATACGGTAACCTTTAAATATACCGGTGCGCATACCTTTCCCTTCGTTGAAGAAACGTTCACACAATGATTCCAACAGGCGCTTCATGGCTATTTCTATTCCGGTTGCTGTGCGGATGGGTTCGAGGCAGGGCAATCGTTCCAGATAAACCGGTGCAGGCTGAACTGGCTTCAAAGGTTCCGGCATTGCTCCCAACGCCTGTTCCAATCGGATGAGCATTGCCTCACCAAATCGTCGGCGCAGGTTCAACCGGGGAATATCGATAAACTGTCCGATTTGCCGGAAACCAAGCTTTTCCATGCGCTGTAAAGTGGAACTGTCCAACCGCAGAGCAGCAGGAGGAAGCGGGAAAAGGGCTTCAGCCTGTCTGCCGGATTCGATGATCATTTCATTTTTGCCATAGTGAGCTAAAGCCCAGGCTGTGCCGACAGTATCAGCGATGGCCGTGCGCACATCGTATCCTCCCTTACGGAAAAGGGCTGTGATTGATTGGAGATAGGGATGTTCTCCTCCCCACAAATGCGGGCATCCGGATATATCCAGAATCAGCCCGTCCGGAGAATCGGTTGCAACTATCGGAGCATAGCGAATGCTCCATTCTGCAAGAGCGCCCAGCAGCTTTTCTTCCGATGCCAAATCAGCAGGAAATACCTCTACCGAAGGCAATATAGCCCGCACATCGGCCACTACCATGCCAGGTGAAATACCGTCCTTTATCAGGCTTTGGCTGGATGCCCTGACCACCATCCGTCCGTGTTCGGGAGCAGACAGTAAAAAGGGTTTGCCCCGAAGTTCGGGCCGGATTTTAGCCAGCCGGTCGGTAGCCAAATACCGAAACCATGTATATAGATATCGCCTAGGCATAGTGACGTTGCTTTTGAGGTACCGGTGGTTTAACAGCAATTTTGTTTCGATCAGCAACAACTCTGAATGTTCCATTCTTCCACTCGAACTGCCAAATGCCCGGTCTGCCGTTGCGTATTTTAACCAGCTCCACTTCCAAACAGGGAAATCCGACACCGGGAAGTTTACCGGTTTGGCTTGACAGCGGCCTGATTTTCCAACGGGACACACAGGCCAGTGTATTCTCCATGCGCGAACCCTGCCGATGCAGAAAACCAGTAACCTTGCTGGTTTCGACAGCCAGTTGCAACCGCCGGGATTCGGCAAAGCTGATGTCCCGCAATTCAGCAACAACAGCAGCCAGCGAATTGCATTTCAGCCCCTGCTCCATCACCCAAAGTGCTTCCTTTTCGCGCTTCACATCGATGAAAATGACCCGGTGCGGTTCAACTCCGAAGAATCTCAGCCCCGGAGCGAACAATTTACGTCCGGAGCTTACCCACAGGCAGACACCTCCTTTTTTCATGAGTGTGCTCAGTAGTCCTGCAAGAAATCCGTTTGCCGCGGCAGCGCAGGTTTCCGTTGGGCTGATAAATTCGTGTATCGCTCCGACAGGAAAAGCACCTCCGGGAAATGCCGCGTTCATCGGCCCCAGCCCAAAATCAAGCAGCAGACCATCCGACCCGGTGCCGAATCCTTCCATCGAAAGAATCTTCTCTTTCAGTTGCCTGATGATTTCTTTTTTTTCGGCTAACTCACTCATAATTAAAAAATATTCCTAAATTTGTTACGATTGATAACAATACTTTGTTTCTAAATATAACAAACAAATACTAAAATGCAAAGATTTTTTTTTGCCGGAAATATAAAATTTCTTCGTGATCGTAAGAAATTGAGCCAGGAAACCCTTGCTGCCGAGCTGGGATTGACCCGTGCAAAGCTTGCTGCCATTGAGACAGGCAATACCAAATCGCCTCAGCCGGAAGATTACCTGAAATTTTCTGAATTCTTCAAAATAAGCATTGACTCATTGTTGAAAATTGACCTGTCGAAATTGGGTGAGCTAAAAATGCGGGAGCTGGAAGCCGGAAATGATGTGTATATCCGGGGCGGAAACCTGCGGGTGCTGGCTATTTCGGTTGACCGCTCGAATAATGAAAATGTAGAATATGTTCCGGTGAAAGCAAAAGCCGGTTACATGGCCGGATACAACGATCCTGAATTTATTGCATCGTTACCGAAATATTCCCTGCCCAACCTTCCTGCGGACGGAACGTTCCGCATTTTCCCGTCAACGGGAGATTCCATGTTACCTGTACCGGAAGATAGCGATATTATTGCGCAGTATTTGCCTGACTGGACGGCCATCAAAGCAGATACTCCCTGTATTGTTATCCTTAAAGGTCAGCAGGATTTTGTTTTTAAGATGGTGACGATGAATCCGGACAGCACGATTCTTTTGAAATCGCTCAATCCCGAATACAAACCATATTCCGTTGAAACCAGTGATGTGATGGAAATATGGCGGTTTTATGCTTATACCAGCCGGGAATTTCCGGAGACCCGAACCGAAATGGCGACAGTGTTAATGGCCATCAGAAACCTGGAAGAAAAAATAGGGCAAATTCAGAAATAGGTACCCGGAACGGATACATCCGATTTGATATTCACATCAAGAACTTCTCGCTTCTGATGAACAATGTAAAAAATGATGATGTCCACATATAAATGCGTTTATAGTTGTTGATGTAGCAATATATTGTTTAGTTTTGGTGATGATTTAATTTATTATTCAGTTATTTGATATTATAGCTAAGTCAAACATAACTACAATCGAAACACTCTTATGAACAAATACTTACTGTCTTTAATATTCATCTTGACATCGTTAATCGCTAATTCTGAAACATTAACTTCTGACCAATTATTAAAAAATATACGATTTGCAAAGTTGATTGTTGAGGGAGAGGTTTTAAGCCATAATTGCTTCTGGGATATTCAACGAAAGAATATATACACTTTGTATCAAATTAAAGTTTTTCAAGTTCTGAAAGGGAAAACCGCGGAAGATCTGGAAGTGATAATTAAAGGTGGAATAGTTGATAATATTTGGCAGCAAGTAAGCACATCTATTGAATTGAAACAAGGAGCATTGGGTTTTTTCATTCTAAGGAATATTACCTCTGGCAGTGAAATAGTAAGCAACGAGGAAAATATATTCCAATTAATGGGGGGAGATAAAGGATTTTTGGAAATAAGTAATCAAGCAGTGCCTGATTATGATAATACGATAACTTCAGACATTTTAATTAGAGATTTTATTCTTAATCAAAACCCCAAACAGGCAAGTTTTGCAAAAAATGATAAATTAAAACTTAAAAGTGGAACTTTAACACACACAATTACAAGTATTTCACCTAAAATTCTTACTGCGGGGACAGGTGCATTACTTGATATTTATGGAAATGGATTTGGATTTAGTCAAGGCAACGGTCAAGTTTGGTTTGTATTTGCTGATAATTCATCCAATATTTTTTCAAATACAGGATTTGAAATAAAGATTTGGTCAGATACTCATATTCAATTAGTTGTTCCCGATAATGCGGCAACAGGCAATG
>JAUYEQ010000044.1 GCA_030691295.1 Bacteroidota bacterium | reverse complement strand
AATTCCTGAAATGACAATCACTTTTCGCATAAAGGGTAAATAAATTGCTCAAAAATACAAAGTTTGTTCGTCTTTCGTGTTTACTTATTGCTGTTTAACTTGCGAAGCGTCCACAATTTTATACAGTTTATCTGATTTCCTGATTTTTACATCAACCGGGATGGAAATGTACGATCCTTTGGGCGCTTCCTCAACCGACAGCTTGTCGAGTTGAATTTCAGAAACAACGGTTTTTACCAAACCGGTTGTTGGTCCGGTAATATAAATTTCATCGCCAACTTTAAGCGGGCCGGTTTCAAGTTTGAATTCAGCCACTTTCAGGTTCGAAAAATAATTGATGCCTTTGCCCACATATACTTTCCGGTGGGTTGCCAGTGATCCGTAATTCTTGCTCCATTCGCCCAATCGCTGACCGAGATAATAACCGTCCCAGAAACCGCGGTTAAAAACAGAAGCCAGACGTTCATCCCAATCTGCAATCTTTTCATCAGTAAATTCCTGATCGAAGTAGGCATTAACGGCTTCGCGGTAACACTCAACAACGGTGTAAACATACTCGGGAGAACGCGCCCTCCCCTCAATTTTCAGAACAGAAACACCCGCATCGAGCAATTTATTCAGGAAATGAATGGTGCGCAAATCTTTTGGCGACATGATGTATTCGTTGTCAACTTCCAGCTCGGCACCGGTTTCCTTGTCGGTAACAATGTATGCACGGCGGCAGGTTTGCATACAACTTCCGCGGTTGGCCGACGAATTTGTTTCCTGCAAACTCAGGTAACATTTGCCTGAAACGGCCATACACAGCGCACCATGCACAAACATTTCGAGTTTTACCGGTTCTCCGGAAGGTCCGGTAATGTTTTGTTCCCTGATTTGCCTCGATATTTCTCCAACCCGGTCAACATTCATTTCGCGGGCAAGCACCACCACATCAGCAAATTGCGCATAAAACCTGACGGCTTCAATATTGGTAATATTTACCTGAGTCGAAATATGTACTTCGACGCCGACCTGGCGGGCATACATAATTGCCGAAATATCGGAGGCAATAATTGCTGAAATCCCAGCTTCTTTGGCTGCATCAATAATCCCGTGAAGTTGGTCCAGTTCGGTATCAAAAACCACTACATTCACTGTCAGATAGGTTTTTACTCCTTTGGAATGGGCGGTTTCGGTAATATTTTTTAAATCATCAATCGTAAAATTGTTCGATGAGCGGGCACGCATATTTAACTGATCCACACCAAAATAAACAGATCCTGCTCCTGCCTGAATGGCTGCCATCAGCGATTCGTATGAACCAACCGGAGCCATTATCTCAACCTCTTCCCTTCTCATACATTCCTGAATTATTGAGCTGCAAATTTAGTTTTTATTTCGGAGGGAATCAGGAGGCATTTTTCAGATTGCGAATTTCGATCAGTGCTTTGTTCATCTCGTAATTTTTCTGAAGGCGAATCCAGAATTCTGCAGGTATTTCAAAGACTTTCTCTAAAACCAAGGCAAAAGAACTGGTTATGTTCCGTTCTCCTTTCAGCAGGAGGCTGATAAATCCCTTGTTATAACCTGTTTGATTGATCAAATCAACTTGCCGCATTCCTCTGGCTTCCAATTCATCCTTAATTATTTCAGATGGATGAAAAACATCTCCCGGAATTATTTCATTTGCCAATGTTTTCATTGTTCGTAATGTTTTGAAATTTCATTGATTACTAAAATTTCGATTAACAGTTGATCGTCTTGCGTTTTGGAAAATATCAGACGATACTGCAAATTTAGTCTGATAGAATATTCTCCCTTTCGGCTCCCTTTAAGCGATTCAAAATGTAAACTTCTGAAAAATGTAAGTTCGTCAAGCGACTCAATACTCATCAGAATTTGGATTTTCTTTTTAAACTGTTGCAAAATCTCGCGAGATACAGGCAATTTCCCTTTTATTTCAGATAAGGGGGTTGTATAAAAATATTTCAGTTCTTCAGATTTGAATCGTACCTTCATATACTTATCCGATGGACACAGTTTTTCACTGTTTCGTTATCAATCAAAAATAGCTAATAGTTTTCAAGTATGAAAACTATTTTTGCAATTAACACAAAAAAAATGCGGCTCCGTTGGAAGCCGCATTTACTTAATGAAAGGGAGATTGGTGAATTGATTATTCCACATTTAAGTTGTATGTATAACTGTTACTGTCGGTTGAAAGTACTACTGAATAGGCACCTTTGTTCAGTTTTGAGAGGTTAAATCCTTCGTTTACATTGAATTTGTCGCCGATTTTTTTAGAATAAACCAGTTCGTTCTTGTCATAGAAATTCAGGCTAAGGTTTTCTTCTGAAAAATTAAGGTATGACATCTTCAGTACACCTTCTTTGAATGCAAAGTACGGTTCCATAATACTTTTTTCCTTACCTACTGCGATGTTCTTGTTTTCAATTTTGAACAAACGCTCTGTTGTAGATCCATCAACTGATACAGCCAATTTGTAATCTCCTTTTTCCAGGTTCGAGAAATCGAATACTTTGCGGTAATCGTTGCTTCCAGCTTCTGTTTCTTTGTAATAAACAGTTTCGCCTTTTTCGTTTGCGATGCTGATCTTAAAATTGGCAGCTGAAGAGTTTGAAATGGCTACAACTGCTTTTTCGGAAGTGAGCGGCAAAATGTTAACTTTTAAGTTTCCTGATGCCATTAATGTGTTTGCAAATGCTACAAATGCGAACAACATTGCTAATTTTGAAATTGTTTTCATGTTTTCTTTGTTTTAAAGTACAATGCAAACATAGCTGTTGTGTTGAAGATATGCTGTACAACATACGTTAATGATGCATTATCCTTTTGTTAACAGAAGCAAGGAACATTAAAACAATGTAAACAAAAATTTTTAGTAGTCAGTTGTAGAGCTGTTTACATGTTTATGTAGCGTAAAATAAAATATTATTCATGGATATTGAAATACTTCAATTGCTCGAAGGAGCAAAAAAAGCACAAGGTTTGACAGTGATTATTGATGTTTTTAGGGCTTTTTCTACAGCTTGTTATGCAATTGGTAATGGAATTCAACGCATTTATCCGGTAGGCGACCTCCAAATTGCCTATAAAATGAAAGAACAAAATCCTGAATTTATACTGGTTGGCGAACGAAACGAACAAAAACCGGTAGGTTTCGACTTCGGAAATTCGCCTTCGCAACTGCTGGTGACCAATCTGGCAGGTAAAATCATGGTTCATACCACCAGTTCCGGTACACAGGGAATTGCCAATGCCACTGGCGCAGACGAAATAATAACCGGAAGTTTTGTGAACGCCGGAGCAATCGTTGATTATATCAGGAAACAGAATCCAGCCAAAGTTTCATTGGTTTGCATGGGTTACAGTTGCCAGTATCCAACCGACGAGGACACACTTTTGGCTGTTTACATTAAAAATGAACTGGAAGGAGTTGCAAACGATTTTCAGGCAATGGTTGAGCAATTGAGGAGTGGGGATGGGGCTCGGTTTTTTTCTCCTGAAAAACAGGAATGGGCGCCAACTGCCGATTTCGATTTGTGCCTTTCACTGAACCGTTTCAATTTTGTTCTGAAAGTAGAGATAGAAAAAGGGTTGAACTATCTAATGAAGATCGATATTTAGGCCAAAGACCTCAGCTAAAACTCTTTCAGGGTTGGGACTAAAAAAGACTGTAAACGTAAGTGCTTTATTAATTCAGTTATAATCAACAAATGACCTTCGATTTCCAAATCGTAAATTGTACATAGTTTAAATCGTAAATACTGAAGATGAAAAAATACAACTTTGACGAGCTGATCGACCGCACCAATACCAATTGTATTAAATACGATGCGCGAAAAATGTTCTTCCGGAACGAAGATGTATTGCCTCTTTGGGTGGCCGACATGGATTTCCGCACTCCCGATTTTATTGTTGAGGCAATTAAAAAGCGGGCCGAACACGAAGTTTTTGGATATACTTTTCGTGGAGAAAGTTACAATCAGTCAATCGTCAATTGGTTGAAGCGCCGTCACAACTGGGAAATTAAACCAGAATGGATATCATTCAGCCCCGGAGTTGTTGCCGGTTTTACAATGGCCATAGAAGCTTTTTCGAAGCCGGGCGATGGCGTAATTGTTCAGCCTCCTGTTTATTTTCCGTTTTTCGATTCGGTAAAAGGAACCGGTCGTGAAATGATTGAAAATCCGTTGCGTATAGAGAATGGCCGTTATTATTTCGATCTTGAAGATTTGAAAAGTAAAATCACGCCAAAAACTAAACTGCTTTTGTTGTGTAATCCGCAGAATCCGGGAGGAATGGCATGGATCGAAAAAGAACTAACTGATTTGGCGCAAGTTTGTCTCGAAAACAAAATACTGATTATTTCAGACGAAATTCACTCCGATCTGATTTTCGATGGCCACAAGCACACTCCACTGGCTGGAATTTCGGAAGAATTTGCACAAAACTGCGTGATCTGCATGGCGCCCAGCAAAACGTTCAACACAGCAGGATTGACGACCTCATTTTTGGTTATTCCGAATAAACGGCATTTGGTTGCTTATGAACGGGTAATGCGGCTTCCACATTTGCACATGGGAAACATTTTCGGAACCGCAGCGCTCGAAGCAGCTTATACCCATGGAGAGGAATGGCTCGCCCAACTGTTGAAATACCTTCAGGAAAATTATTCTTTTCTGGAGCAGTTTTTTAACGAAAACCTTCCTGAAGTAAAAGTGATGCGCCCCGAAGCTACCTATCTGATCTGGCTCGATTTTTCAGCGTTTGGCTTGACGGATGAAACAATCAATCAAAAACTGATTGATGGCGGAGTTGGTCTGAACCGCGGTGTTCAGTTCGGAAAGCAGGGCAGTGGTTTTATGCGCATCAACATTGGTTGTCCGCGTTCGGTTTTGGAAGAAGCATTGATGCGAATAAAAGCCTCCTTCTCAGAATAAAAAAAGCAAGGGCAGATAATTGCCCTCTGCTCCATGCCCTTTGCTATTCATACCTCAACACTTCCACCGGATTCTTCGATGCGGCCTTAAAACTTTGCCAGCTAACGGTGATCAATGCAATTCCCAGAGTGAGCAAACCGGCCAGAGCAAAAATCCACCAGCTAAGTTCGGTTTTGTAAGCAAAGTTTTCGAGCCATTTTTGCATGGCGTAGTGGGCAACAGGAATGGCGATTACAAATGCAATTACTACCCATTTAATGAAAGTAAGGTTGATTAAATGAATGATCTGGCCAATGTTCGCACCGTTTACCTTTCTTAAACTGATTTCTTTTCTGCGTTTTTCGAGATAAAACAGAATAAGGCCGTACAAGCCAATTGTGGCAATTCCAATAGAAAGCAAAGTCAGCCAAACGTACAATTTGCTGAAGCGGCTGTCGGATTCATACTGACGGTTGAATTGCTCGTCGGCTAATACAAAATCGAAGTTATCTTTCGGATAGTGGCGCGTCCAGGTGGTTTGCAGCCTGCGTAGTGTTTCCTGAAGATTTTTCGTGTTTACCCGCACCGAAAAATAACCAAACTCGCTGGGAAACTGGTTATTCCAGATAATCGGGTAAATGGCTTTGTGCAATCCTTCGTGATGAAAGTCGGCCACCACGCCTTCAATCTTTAATGGAGTGGTGATATTTTCCTTCCTGAAAATTTCTTTGCCAACAGCTTCTTCAGGAGAACCGAAGCCCAGAAGTTTCATGCTCGATTCGTTCAAAATAACACGGTTCAAATTTTGTGCTTCGTTCTCGCGGAAATCGTTTCCTGCCAGCAATTTAAGCCCGTAAGTTTTAATAAAACCGCGCCCGGCGTTGTTCTCCAGAATCTGGTTGTCGGGCGATTTTCCTTGCATTGGGTTATTAAATTCGCGAAAGCCAAAGCCTGGTTCCTGACCTGGAACAAATTGGTTAAAAGTAATGTCTTCGAATCCGACCTGATTCTGGAGATCGCTGCGAAAACCCTCGTAACGCTGCCGCTTATTTCCATCGGCATTCAGCGACGCCGGGCCGGTCAACACAACCACATCGTTCAAAGCTACGCCCAAATCTTTGTTTTTCATGAAGGCGATTTGCTTGTAAACCACCAGAGTGCCGATCAGGAAAATGATGGAAAGCGCCATTTGTGCAACCACCAGTCCGCTCTTTAGCTTTCCGCCTCCAATATGTTTCTGGTCAGGCAAAATTTTTATCCGGGTCAGCTCAATTCCATGGTACATTCCTGAAAAAAATATTCCTCCTGAAACAGTGAGTAGTGAAATGAGAATAACATAGCCAATCGGGATATGAGTCTGATTAACCGGAATGTTAAAAACCGAAGCAACAGAATTCAGCAAAATAAGATAGAGCAGAAAAGAGAAGACCAATGCGGCGATATTCAGAATAGAACTTTCGGCCAGCGATTGGTGCCAGAGATGAAAATCGGAAGCGCCGATTAATTTTCGGGTGCGAATCTGGACAGATCGCGATTGGGCGTGCGCTACCGAAAGGTTCACATAATTGATCCAGGCAATGAAAAGGGTAATAACGGCAATCACAATCAGGTTGATGAGCGACGAATAGTTGGTGATGGCGCCCATTTCGCCTTCTATTCCCTGAATAAAATGCAGGTTTTTAAGCGGTTGCAGCGAATATTTCGCATCGCGCTTGTCTTCGGCAAAAAAACCCATGTACGACTGAATGAAACTATTGATTTTGGCTGTTGTCATTTCCGGCGAACTTCCGTCTTTGAGCCTGATGTAGTTCCACCATCCATTCCATCGCCAGTCGCCCTCGGCGTTAATGGCGCCCATTTCGACCCAGGTTTTTACCGATACAAAATATTGCGCCTGTAAATGTGTGTTGGGTGGCAAATCCTTGAAAATACCGGTTATTTCGATGGGCATTCCCTGGTTTACACCCATAATTTTGCCAATTGGATTTTCGTCTCCGTAGAGCACTTTGGCGCAGGTTGCCGAAATAACCCCGGTTCGCGGCCTCGAATAATCAGCAATTCCCTCGATCATTTCAAGCGGAAAGACTTTTTCAAAATCTTCGGAAACCCACAATATATCCTGATTGGCAATGTTTCGGTCCCGATAACTCACCAGGCATTTTTCGAAATATGCCAATCCATTGGCTTCAATTTCGGGGATTTCACGTTTCATGGCAAAAAACAAAGCCCGTGGAGTTTTGGCCCCGTTATAAATGGACTGTCCTTCTTTTTCAACTTCCAGGTTTACGCGGTAAACATTTTCTGATTTCTGAAAAAATGAATCGTACGAAAACTCAAACAAAATGTAGTGAACAGCAAATAAAAACGAGGTCAGTCCGGCAATCAGACCAATCAGGTTAATGATACTTGTATGTTTGTATTTCAACAAGCTTCTGAATGCGGAGATGAAAATAATTCTTAGCATTTGGTTTCGGTTTGGGTTTACAGCTATAAAGCTATAAACTTTACCTTACCTTCGACCTGGATTATTCTGATCATTTCTGTTTCCACTGCTATTTCTTTGACTTTCAGTATTACTGTTGCTCCTCCGGGGAGTTTCGGTTGAATTTTGAATTCGCATTTGTCTGTCCACCTTCACTGGCTGGCCAATGGGTACGCCATAATAGTTTGTGTCGTGAGTTCTTCTTGTCTCTGTAGTATTGGCAGGTTGCGGGCGGGAAGTATTATCAGTGCTTTTAGGGGAATTTAACCTGTTATTTTCGTTTTCAGTCTGTCTGTTTACCGGACTGTTAACTGGATTTTCTGCCCGATTGGCGGGATTGTTCCGGGAGTTGTTGTTGCCGGAATTGTCAGTGGCTTGTCTGCTGATGCCGGAATTATTCATATTCCTTTGTTGCTGACGGTCTTCTTTCGAGTATCTGAACTGCCGGCCTGCTCTCAGATTTTCATCATTCCAGTTTCGTGCCCTGTCTCTTTCATTCTCTGACCAGTAAATTGCGCTGCTGCTATTTTCGTTAAATCCTCTTACATAAGCAAAATTACTGCGATCGTAATAATCGCGATAGTAATATCTTGGAAAATGCGAAATATAATACTGGTGATGCATCCAGGGTTGATACATATTAGAATTCACTACGACAATAAAAGAATTATTCAGATTAAAATCCGGATATATATTAGGGAGATAAGGTGAATAAATCCATTGTGCATGGTTCAGAAAAATGAATTCACCGGTGTAAATGTCGTAATAGCTTTCGATGTCGGGCAAATAGTAATAGCGCGTTCCGCCATAATAGGATGGAGCCCATTGCGGATTTTCATAATTGGTTTGTGATCCGTAAGTTCCCTGGCGGTAGGTATTGCATCCGTTAAATGAGGTCATGGAAAGAAGCACAACAGCTACTACCACCCATTTTTTTAATATTTTCATGTGTTGAATTATTTAAGACAATTAAAGGTAAAAGTAAGCTCTTGGGCGTGGATAATTTTTACATATTTCCTTAAAAAAATTACATAATTCACACATCAATCAGTGCATCGTAAACTAAGACTTCAGTGAATTGACAACTCTACTCGTACCGTAATGCCTCCACCGGATTCCTATTGGCGGCTTTCCAGCTTTGCCAACTCACTGTTAGCAGTGCAATTCCCAATGCCAACAAACCCGCTAGGGCAAAAATCCACCAGCTCAAATCGGTTTTGTAAGCAAAGTTTTCGAGCCATTTATTCATGGCATAGTATGCTATGGGCGTGGCAATTACAAAGGCGATGGCGACCCATTTTATAAAGTCTTTATTAAGCATTACAAGAACTTCGGAAATGTGTGCTCCGTTCACTTTGCGAATACCAATTTCTTTGGTGCGTTGCTCTGAAGCTACAGCAGCTAAACCAAACAGGCCAAGGCAAGCTATAAGAATGGCCAACGATGAAAAAACGCCTAATAACTTTTCTGTTTTTTCTACTCCGGCATACATTTTCTGCAAGTTGTCAGATAGGAACGAATAATAAAATGGCTGATCCGGCACGTGTTTGTTCCACACCGATTCGATTTTGCCAATAGTCTGTTTTAAATCGGAAGTTTTATATTTTATATAGATGCTTTGCCCCCAGTATTCATTATTCAGGTAAATGATAAGGGGGTTGATGGGATAATACAACGAATTGAAATGGAAATCGTTAACTACACCAATAATGGTATAATACTCTTCCCTGATGAAACGTTTGCTAATAGGATCCGTTAGCCCTAACATTTTTACAGAGGCTTCATTCAGCAATACCCCTTTTTCATCGCTTTGCCTGATACGATCAAAGTAACGGCCATCTTTCAATTCTATGTTGAAGGCATCAAGAAAATCATAATCGGCTGATATGGTATATATAAAACCACCCTGACCGCCTTCAATGGTGTGTCCCATATTGTTGAAAATATTGCCAAACGATTCGCCCATATTTACCACATGGCTTACGCCCGGGATTTCCAGAAATTCCAACTTAAGCGCTTTTCTGGTATTGTCCCAAACATTGCAAGGGTTTATTACAATGAAATTTTCCTTGTCAAATCCCAGCCTTTTGTTCTCAATAAAATGGTTTTGTCTGAAAACAGCGATGGTGGAAGCAATGATAGCAATACATATGGCAAATTGAAAGGCAATG
>JAUYEQ010000024.1 GCA_030691295.1 Bacteroidota bacterium | reverse complement strand
TATTGCTAATAATTCCATCAAATTCATAAGGTTTTTCCTGATTCGGTTGATGCTTTGGCTGTTTCGGACCTTGATTTTCGCGGTTCTCCCATTTCGGATTATTCTCGAAGTTCTTTTTCTTATTCTGTGGTTCAACCTTTTTATCTTCCTGGGTATCTTGTTCCACTTCATCCGTGTTCACAAGTTCCGACCTGTTTTCCTGTTTCTGAACAACGAAAACTTTTTGTTCTTCAATTGGCTCCGAAACTGAAATTTCAGGTTCATTCTCAATAACATCGTCAGGCATTAGAATTTCTTCTCTTACTTTCTGAGGTTGATTTTGGTTTTTGTTTTGATTCGGGTTTGTTTTGTGTTTTTGTTGACCTGGATTTTGACCCTGATTGGATGATCCGGCTTTAATGTGCTCTGTACGTGGTCTTTTCTTAATCTGAAATTCTCTTTTACCTTCTTTTTTTTGTTCGTTGGAAGAAGGATTTGCGGGTGTTTCAGTTACCACCTTATCTTCAGATTTCACTTCAGTGGTTTCAGTACGCTTTTCTTCTTTTCTGAACCCAAATAATTTATTAAGAACCGAAGTTTCCTCACGTTTGGGTTGATTCAAATCGCGGGGTGATTTAAATTTCCTTTCTTCAGGTTTTTTTTCTGAAGCTTTAATTGCCTGAATGTCAAGTATCTTGTAGATAAGATCTTGTTTTTTATAAGATTCAACTTTTTTAATATCAAGCTCTTTTGCAATATCTTTTAAGTCAGGTAGAAGTTTTCTGCTTAATTCAATAATATCATACATAATTTTTGATTGATTTGTTAATATCCAAAAGGTCAAGTAATTAAAAAAAAAGTTTTGGAATTGATAATTTGGATAATCAGTACTTGTTCGAAATTTTTTGCAAGTATAGTCAAATCCTTATAACCTGACAAGTAAATGTTGATTTATTCAGTTATCGGAGGCTAAAAGTGATCAGTTATTTCGGATTTTGATTCAGTTTCCAATTTCATTCTACAATTAAATTTACCATTCGAACCTCAAAACGAACCATTCGCAGGGAAATTCGTACAGTTCGTGAAATTTCATTTATAAAATTATTCCAATAAATCAATTGTTATTACTTTCGGCACTGAGAAATATCATTTCTTAATCCAAAAAATGGTGACTATTCTCATAGCTTAAATAAACTTTTTATTTGCCTTAGATGTTTTAAAACAATAAATGATTTCAAAATGAGACAGCTTAAAATTGCCAAACAGGTTACGAACAGGGAATCATTGTCGCTTGATAAATACCTGCACGAAATTGGACGCGTCGATTTAATTAGTGCTGAGGAAGAAGTTGAATTGGCGAAGCGGATCAAAAAAGGTGATAAAGATGCGCTTGAAAGAATGATAACCGCAAACTTGCGATTTGTTGTTTCTGTTGCAAAGCAATACCAAAACCAGGGTCTTAGCTTGCCCGATTTAATTAATGAAGGAAACCTGGGTTTGATTAAAGCCGCTCAGCGATATGACGAGACCCGCGGATTTAAATTTATATCATACGGAGTTTGGTGGATTCGCCAGGCTATTCTTCAGGCGTTGGCCGAACAGGCAAGAATTGTGCGGTTGCCATTAAATAAGATTGGCTCAATCACACGAATCAACAGGACTTTCAATAAGCTTGAACAGGAATATCAGCGTGAACCAACTTCTGATGAAGTAGCTTTCTTACTTGAAACTTCCAGCGAAGTTATTGAGGATGCAATGAAAGTTTCTTCGCATCATGTTTCAATGGATGCCCCGATTTTTGATGAGGAAGGTAATAGTTTATATGATGTAATTTTAAACGAAGATTCTCCCAGTCCTGATCAGGGATTAATGAAATCCTCACTCAGTAATGAAATTGACCGTACATTATCTACTTTAGGTGAGCGTGAAGCAGATATAATCCGTTATTTCTTTGGATTGTGCGGACATCGTCAACATACACTTGAAGAAATTAGCGATGAATTCGGACTTACCAGGGAGCGGGTGCGACAGATAAAGGAGAAGACCATCAAAAAAATGAGAAACCATTACCGGAACAGATTGCTAAAATCGTATTTATAATATAGGTAAAGCTGCATCGTGCAGCTTTTTTTTGTTCCTGATTTTTATCGAACGGATAAAATCTTACTTTTGAAACAAAATATATCCTTCATGAAACTTGTTGCACCATCAATTCTTGCCGCTAATTTCAACCATCTTGGTGATGAAATTGAGATGATAAATAACAGTGAAGCTGATTTTGTTCACTGCGATATAATGGATGGTGTTTTTGTCCCCAATATTTCCTACGGCTTGCCAATCGTTGAGCATGTTCATAGA
>JAUYEQ010000023.1 GCA_030691295.1 Bacteroidota bacterium | reverse complement strand
TTCCTGCCTTTCTTTCCATTCACCGATTTTAAACTTTTGCCCACCGATCAGCGGTATTTTCAGGAGCTACTGAATTTTACTTTTACTTCAGATTTAAAAATTCAGGCAATGGAAAAACATTGTGAGTGAAAAAGTTATTCTCACTAAATTATTCTGAATGATCAGAGAATCCGGACTTAACCGATTAGAACAGTCGTTTTACCGATCTGTGATTAGCCGGCAACTGATAGTAATTACATTTGTAACAAAAAAAAACGTTTAGACATGGAACGAGGAAGTAGCAATAAACGATTTTATTTTGGCATCATCCTGATTGTGGTTGGATGCATCATGATTCTTGAAAAATTAAACCTGATTCCTGAATCGGTTTCTGATTTGCTTATTTCGTGGCAAATGCTGCTGGTCGGGATTGGTGTTTTGTCGCTGATTGGAGGAAACCGCACCGGAGGAACAATCTTAATTGTAATTGGCGGATTTTTTATGATCCCCGAATTGATTACGGTTCCGCATGAAATCAGGAAAATATACTGGCCTTTGATTTTGGTGGCAATCGGAGTCGCCTTGCTGTTGCGTCACCGCGACAGTGTCAGAAACCCAAAAGAAAACGATCCGGTATTGAACGTGCCAAACGACAATTCTGCCAACAATTTCGACGATTTTGTCATCTTCGGCGGACGTGAAATATTTATCAATTCGCAGTCACTCACCGGAGGAAAGGCCACGTCGATATTCGGAGGGATGGAATACGATTTGCGCAAAGCCGCCATGGTTCCCGGTGGCGCCGTAATCGATTGTGTGAGCGTTTTCGGAGGTTGCGGTTTTAAAATTCCGATGGATTGGAATGTACGCAACGAAGTGACCACTATTTTCGGCGCCTTTACCGACAAACGCGGCGACACTTTCAACGAACGCTATTACGATCCGTCCAAAACCATTGTGATAAAAGGCGTTTCAATTTTCGGGGGCATTGAGGTGAAACACTTTTAAGCATGAAGCATCCACTAACAAATAACTATAAGCTTTTACTCTATTATGTCTTGTTTTGGGGGTTGATATCTGCCATAAACATTATTCTTCAGGTGTTGTGGTACAATGTGCCTTTAACTTATTCGCTGCTCGATACCGGTACAAATTACGTTTTATACCCATTATTGGGTTCGAGCATCTGGTACAGTATCAGATACAATAGTCTGGAGGAAGTGACCATTGGACGTTTGTTACTGTTCCATTTCATTGCAGCTTCCATTTTGTGCGCTATTTGGGTTTATATCAGTTCTGTAATTTACAGTCCTTTTATTTCCGCAGAAGACAATATTCTGAAAAACGATCTTCCTTTCAAGATATTCCTGGGCTACCTCATGTATATGATTTACCTTGTTTTTTTCTATGCTGTTAATTATTACCAGAGCCTGAAAGAAAAAATCAAGAAAGAGGTCGAATACAAAACGCTGCTGCGCGAAGCTGAATTGCAGGCGCTGAAATCGCAAATCAACCCGCATTTCCTGTTCAACAGCCTGAATTCCATTTCATCGTTAACGGTCAGTAATCCAGAAAAAGCGCAGGAAATGGTCATCAACCTTTCCACTTTCATGCGGTATTCGCTGATGCACAACGAAAAGGAAATGGTCCCCTTTTCAAGAGAGCTCGAAAATATTAAACTTTACCTGAGTATTGAAAAGGTGCGCTTCGGAAAAAAACTGAATGCCGAATTTGAAATTGATTCGCATTGTCTGGAGGCTGAAATTCCCAACATGATTTTGCAACCTTTGTTCGAGAATGCCATAAAATACGGAGTTTACGAAACCACCGAACAGGTCACCATCAATACCTCTTGTGTTTGCGAGGGCAACCTGTTGAAAATTACGATCGTGAACGATTACGATGCCGAAACGCTTAAACGGAAAGGCGAAGGAATTGGCCTGAGAAACATCCGGCAGCGGATGCAAATTATATACAATCAACCCGATCTGATCAAAATTACCGATCACAAAACTAAATTTGAAGTACAATTAATCATACCACAAAAACAAGCAGTGTCATGAGCGAAAAATTTCAAACCCTCATTATTGAAGTCGAAGAACTGGCCCGCAACCTTTTACGCTCGTATTTAAAAGACCAGCCCGACATTGAAATTATCGGCGAATGTGAAAATGGTTTCGACGGTGTAAAAGCCATCAACGAAAAAAAGCCCGACCTGGTTTTTCTCGACATTCAGATGCCTAAAATCACCGGTTTCGAAATGATTGAACTGCTCGATCACATACCGCAGATTATTTTCACCACTGCCTACGACCAATATGCACTGAAGGCTTTCGAGCTCAATGCGGTGGATTACTTGCTGAAACCATTTTCGAAAGAACGGATGCAGAAGGCCATCGAAAAGGTGGTTCACCATATTCAGCACAACGAAAACAACATCGAAAAGCTGGAGGAATTGTCGAACTTCCGTCCCGGTGAAGCCTACATCGACAGGGTGGTGGTGAAAGACCGGCACAAAATACACATCATCACTGTCGATAAAATCCGCTACATCGAATCGCTCGACGATTATGTGATGATTTACACCCACGATGGGCGCCACATGAAACAGAAAACGATGAAGTATTTCGAAACTTATCTCGACCCAAAAAACTTCATCCGCATCCATCGCTCGTTCATTGTTCAGGTTGACAACATCGCTGAAATTCAGCAGTACGAGAAAGAATCGTACGTGGTGATCCTGAAGGACAAAGACAAAACCAAGCTAAAGGTCAGCAAAACCGGCTATAAAAAAATTAAGGAAGTACTGCATTTTTAAATGCTCAGTTATATTCAAAGGTTATATCATTGTCCATTTTAGTTGGATATCCCAATTCGTTGTACTCGTAAATATGATTCGTGACTTTAATGCTATCTGAGCCATCGGAAAACTCGCCGTAAAAGGTATGGGTCTCTTTCGTAATGTTATTCTGATTGGTGGATGTTCCCGGCAATATCATTTTTCTTAAAACTAAGAAGGGGTTGTGCATCTGACAGC
>JAUYEQ010000011.1 GCA_030691295.1 Bacteroidota bacterium | reverse complement strand
CATTGCTGTTAATAAGTAAAAAATCGGGGTTGTTAATCTGATCGGTGGAAGTGTAAAATATAAAGGCAATAAATTTATCAAACTCGGTTTTACTGATTTCAAAGACATTGGCCAAAGTTTCAAAAAGCACTGCTGCTTTCGATTGGTTTCCGCTTTTCACAAGTTCCAGAAACCTTATAAAAACCATTATTTGTTCATCTTTTTTGAGCCAGCTCCTGATGTTCGTGCTTATTTTATAGGCCTCCTGAACCATATCAACAGGAAATGCGGGTTCTCCGTCAACCCCATAAATGTCAAGCAACTCTTCAAAGAGTTTCAGGTAATCATTGCCTTCAGAAATTCCAAAGTGCTGATGCAGGTACACTGAGAAATTTCGTATGGCATCCTCTTTTTTTGATTCACTTATGGCCGAGAACAATGCAAATAAATTGATAAGGGCATTTAATGTAATCTCGTTCATAAATGATATGTTAAAAATGAAATAAAAAATCCGGGAATACAGCAGACTGATTCCCGGATTTTAAAAATTTATTTTAATATATTTTTCCTGACCTTTTCCATCAAAGGGCCAATTTTTGCAAGCTCCTTTTCTGTAATTTCCTGATTTTCTTCAAAAATGGTGACAACAGGTTTAAATTGTTCGTAGTAAGGTTTGATATTTTCATCTCCCGACATCATTTCAAGCAATGTAAATACCAGTTTTACCCTTTCGGTTTGTTTGCTCATGACATCGAGCAGTTTTGTTTTGTTTTTTGCCAGCAAAGTACTCTGACTTAGAATATACAAAGCTTCCACGTTGGAACCGATAACCGACAGCGCATAAACATCGGGCTGATTGCCACTTGACATTTGCTGATGAAAGTGGTTGAGGTCCTGTGTAACAAGAAAATCAAGAGAATCTTTGTTGCTGGTATTTGCTTTAATTCTCCCCAGATAGTTTTTTGTTGAAATAAGCTCATTCCTTAGTCCGAGCTTATCAATTAACTGCTCAGAAACCTGGCTTATTTCACCCGCTGCAGCTCCCATGTTATAAACGCTGGCATAGAGCAAGTCAAATGAATACAGCCCTAAGCCAAAACTCTGATCGGATTTGGTCATTAGCTTTTCGGCCTGCTCAGCCGGAACTGTTAAATCAAAAATATAGGCAGCTCCTGCTTCATTCAGCAATGTGGCAACTTCCTTTTCGCTGGGCATTTTGCGAATTGTTTCAACAATTTGATCCTTAATTTTTACAGCATCAAAAACTTCAACTTCAACAGATGCCACTTGCCCACTGGAGGTTGTACCTTTTTTTTCTTTTGTTTTAGTAGCGGAATTGCATCCGGCAATCAGAATTAGCGCTATGCCAAAAAGTAGAACATGTTTTGTCAATAGATTTTTCATTTGCAGTAGTTTTTTTAGATGATTATTTAATGAGCTTTGTCTAGGAACATATTATTTAATTTACTTGAAAACAAATAGAAATAAAATATGATTTAAAATTATTATGGCTGAGAAAAGAATACAAAATTTATGAAATAAAAATTTAAAAATATCTATATGAGTCAATCTTTACAAACCGGAGTTAAAATTTTGGTTGTCGATGATGAGTCAGATATGGAGCCGATGATCCGGCAGAAATTCCGCCGCCATATACGTGAAAAAACTTTTGATTTTGAATTTGCTTTCAACGGGATCGAAGCCCTTGAAAAAATTACTGAATTCCCCGAAATTGGCATTGTTCTTTCCGATATCAATATGCCCGGGATGGATGGCTTAACATTGCTTACAAAATTAAAGGAACTGAAAAACCCTGGGTTGAAAACTGTCATTGTATCAGCTTATGGCGATATGGACAATATCAGGACAGCCATGAACCGGGGCGCTTTTGATTTCATCACCAAACCTGTAAATTTTGACGATCTTGAGATAACCATCAATAAAACCCTTGGTGAAATCTTGTCTGTGCGGCGCTGGCTGACTGATCATGATCAACTGGTTTCGATACAATACGACTTAAACATATCGCGTGAAATACAACAGGCCATTCTTCCCAAGAAATTTCCTCCATTTCCCAATGAGCCAAATTTTGATATTTATGCTTCAATGCATGCCGCAAATGAGGTTGGTGGGGATTTTTACGACTTTTTTCTCATCGATAGGCATCGGCTTGGATTTGTTATTGGCGACGTTTCGGGTAAAGGAATTTCGGCAGCTATTTTTATGGCTGTCAGCCGAACGCTTATTCGGGCAACCGGGCTCAAAGGCGATTCGGTTAGCGAATGCATGCAATATGTAAATAATCTTCTCTGTACAGAAAGTGTTTCATCCATGTTTGTAACTGTATTTTACGGAATACTGAATATACAAACCGGCGAAGTTGAATATGTGAATGCCGGCCACAATCCTCCGTATATACTTTCGTCCGGTGGCATAAGTCAGGTTGAAATTACAAATGGCCTGCCGCTCGGGGTTCTTGAGGATTTTAGCTTCGAATCAAAAAAAATACAGTTGAAAAGCGGGGACCAGCTTTTACTTTATACCGATGGAGTTGTAGAGGCTTTTAACCTGGAAGAAACAGCCTATGGAGAAGAAAGATTTGAAAATTTTCTGAATCACAGCCTGAACCTTCCTGTTGAAACAATCATTAAAAAGTCGTTTACCGATGTTGCTGATTTTGCAGGCAGCGCACCGCAGTCTGATGACATTACACTCCTTGGTATAACTTATAAAGGGTTATGAAATGACGGAATAATGATTTAATTGATGAAATGATTCGCATGATTTAAAGATAAGGTAAATGAATGATAAACTCCGATCCTTCGCCCTCCTTCGTTTCCACTTTCAACTCTCCACCATGCGCTTTTACAATATCGTAAGCCAGCGATAATCCTAATCCAGTACCCTGTCCGGTGGGTTTGGTGGTGAAGAAAGGTTGGAAGATTTTATCAACGATTTCAGGAGAAATTCCGGGGCCGTTGTCTTTAACGCTAATCAAACAAGCCCCCCTCATTCCCCCCGAAGGGGGGAGGTAAGAAGTCTTCACTATGACCACCGGTTTATGTACGTAATTCGGGTCTTTGAACCCCCCTTCGGGGGGCAGGGGGGCTGTGACCGCATAAAACGCATTATTAATCAAATTCAGCAACACCCGCCCAATATCCTGCGGAATAACGTTGATTTTGGGAAGGGTAGGGTCGAAGTCGGTTCCGATAGCTATCGGGATGAATTCAGCATTAAACGATTTGTCTTTTGCTTTGAGTCCATGAAAGGCCAGCCGCAAATATTCATCGGCCAATTTATTAATATCAGTTGGTTCTTTATGTCCGTTTGAAGAACGTGAGTGCTGCAGCATTCCTTTTACAATGGCATCGGCGCGTTTGCCGTGGTGGTTTATTTTTTCGAGGTTTTGTTTTACATCGTCAGCAATTTCAGTTGCCAGTTGCCAGTTGCCAGCCGCCAGTTCATCTTTCATTTCATCAATCAATTCGTTGCTTAATTCCGAAAAATTATTCACGAAGTTCAGCGGATTCTGTATTTCATGTGCAATACCGGCGGTGAGTTCGCCTAATGAAGCCATTTTTTCTGATTGGATGAGTTGAGATTGGGTGGCTTTTAAATTGATAAGCGTGTTTTCGACTTTCTCTTTTTGTTCCTGAAGCAGGGCATTTGCCTTTTGTTTGTTTTTATTGTTTCGGTAGAACATAAACAATACTGCAAATGTTGAAAATAAAATACCGGCAATGGTTATTAACCACCACCGCTGGTTCTGTTTTTGGTGGTTGAGCAGATCCACTTCTGCCTGCTTTCGGGAAACCTCGAAATCGGTGCGAAGATTTGCCAGGCTCTGTACTGTTATAATATTATTGATACTGTCCCTGAAGGTGATGTAATCTTTATAATATTTGTAAGATTCTTCCATGTTTCCAGCACGTTCATAAAGTTCTGAAAGTTTAAGATTGGCATCCCGAATTTGTTCTTTCAGTCCATATTGCCGGGCAAGTGTCAGGCTTTTCAATGCATAATTTAATGCAGCACGATCATCTCCTTTTTCAATATAAATATCGGCCATTGAAACAAGATAAACACAAATGGGATAAAAGTCACCCAGTTCTTCCAATATCTCAATAGCTTCCCTGATATTCTTTTCAGCAAGATTGCTTTCTCCTGTATTGGCGTAAACCATTCCGATATTACCAATACTATATGCCTTCCCGATTAAGTAATTGAGCTTTTCAAATATGATTTCTGATTCCTTAAAATACACATAAGCCGTATCGTAAATTTGGTTATTCATAAAAAAATCCCCGGCATTTAGAATGACAGAAGCTAAGGGAACAGAGTCATTTGATTCTCTTAGTATAGCAATGGCTTTATTATAATATAGTCTTGCATTCGAATGATTATTTGAAATAGAGTAAATATCGGCAATGGCACCATAAGCATTTCCTTCGCCCCTCGTATTATTTTCCAACCGGGCAGTTTCTGCACTTTTAATGTAGGCATCCAGCGCTTCTTCCAAATCGCCAAATAATCTTTTCTTATTTCCCTTTAGAAAATAACCGCTATGCAGTAACTTATTATTTCCTGTACTTATGGCCAGGTTTATTAATTCCTCCGCATATTTTAACGACAAATTCAGATCCATTACCTCATTGAAGGATAATTGCTTCAGTAATTCCAGCCTGTCAGCATCATTTAACGTACCCTCGTTATAAATGATCTTCAGGCTGTCTGCCACTCGTTGATCCTGGCTGTAAACAGCAGGAAGAATAAGACACAGAAAACTTATCAGTAAAAAATAGTCTTTTACTTTAAACAACATGGAAATATGGTTTGAAAAAATTTACCTTGAAAGAACCTGAATCTTTGGGTCTATTGTTTTAATTACCGGATTACTATTGGTTCCTACATTACAACTAATGTCATAGTCCCAGTCACCTTCTGTTGTACTGTCAATTGTTCCCTTAAAGTTCACACCATTTTGATGAGGAGGATTCGACCAAAAGTTTGCTGTTGATACGGGAGAAGAAGATTTTGCTGTAACATCTGTAACAGATTTAACACCACTGCCTGGGTGCCAATGTATTTGTTCACTGCGACTGGCGTTTGTATGTCCGTTATCAGACAATATTAAATCCACACCATCAAAAGAAACTGAAATTGTTGCCATACTTTTATCTTATTAAATTATAATGAAAAATTATTTTGTAAATATTTATCTTCTTCCAATTCTTACGAAGTCGAATTTTTAATTCTATTAAATTTAAACAAATTAAAACACAAATACAAATTTTCCCAGCGTGCTCCGATAGCTATCCCACCATGCTTATGCCGGCAATATGATTGTTAGTTTAATTGCTGAACATATTGTCATATTATTTAATTTCTTTTGTGTCGCTTTTCTTTTTTATTCCGATATCCGCTTTAATTCATCATCAATTCCCGATTTGCTCTTTTTCCTGGCTTTTGCCTTTTGATTACCGAATTTATAGGTTGCGCTTATGCCTGCCCGCCGATTGTCAAAACTTATTACTCCATCGACAATCATCCCGCCGTAGTTGCTTTTGTAGTGATAATCACTTGAGGTATTTAAAATATCATTTCCTGTAAGCTGAACCAATAACTTTTTATCAAGGAATTCTTTTTTAACGCCAATACTCAAGCCGGAAAATCCTTCAACATTTACTGAACCTCTCCAAATCCAGGGACTATTAAGGTAATAGGTGAGTTCCATCGTCACTGCTTTGGGCAATTGGAGGTTATTTTGCAAACGGAGATTATAGGTACTGGCTTTCAAATCAATTTTCGTCCCGTTCAGATCACCTTTGTAAGTTTCGAAGTTGTAATTGAAAAAGGAAGATAAATCCCACCATTTTATGATCCGAAGCGGATAACTGACCGACAATCCATTGTTGGTTGATTTCTGCATGTTTCGCGGGATCAGTACATTCCCTTTTTCCTGCGAAATTTCAAATATGGTAGCAAAGAAATCGTGGGTGACGCTATACGTGTTTGAAATAACCAACTTCCTCTTGAATGAATAGGATATCTGATAGTTATCAATGTAATTGGGTTTCAAAAACGGATTGCCTTTCCAGGCCGACAATTCGCTCGACCGGGATTCAAATGGATTTAAATCCTGGTAATTTGGCCTTGTTATCCGTCGTCCGTAACTTATACTTAATGCATTGTTTTTTTTGTCATCGAACGATATGCCCAGGTTTGGGAAAAAATCAAGGTAATTTCTGGAAACCCTGTTGTTGTCGGTTTGGATTTTACTTTCCAGAAGACCCAGTGACGAAGTATTTTCCATCCTCAAACCGGCATTGATCATGAGCTTATCCGTTGGATTTACATTCAGTATAAAATAAACAGCAGCTACCTTTTCGAGATAATTGAAATCATTGCTCCTGGTATTGTCGAAAATTGGCAGTCCATTTTCGACATTGTAAAATGCAAGTTGATTGCCGGTTGTGATGTATGAATATTTGGCTCCGGAAGAGAGGGTGATTTTTTTTAGTTTCTTTTCATAATCAACTTTGGTGGACCACAAGTCAATCTGGGTATTTGCATCATATTCCTTGTTCAAAGTTCTCAGGATTACACCATCAACAGCATTCACATAGTCATTGGGCTGGAGGGTATTTTTTTTGCTTGAATATTTTCCAAAACTCAGATCAGCCGAAAGATTTGATGTCTCGCTGAAAGCATTGCGGTAATTGGCATTCAGAATATAATTTTCGCTCGGCATCTTATCCAGCGCTGCCGCCCTGAGAATTTCACCGTTCACCAGATCTGTTGTATCAAAAACTCCGGTAGTACTTCGAAGCACATTGTCCCTTTTGTTTACCAGTACTCTTCCGTCGATACTTACAGATTGTTCGGGATTGATGGTATAATCCAACCCTCCCGAAAAATTGATGGCTTTTGAGTTGTTTTCGCTTTTTGAATTTTTGTCTAAAAGGAATCCACTTTGATAGGTTGTTTCGTCAAAATCAGTCTGCCAATTATTATCTGAAACACTCAGCGAAGTGAATAGATTTATCTTCTCGCCACTATAATTTAACGAAGTTCCGACACTTGATCTTGAAAAAGTGCCCTGAGAAAAACTTCCTGTTGCATTTCCGTTGAATCCCAGGCTGGTATTTTTTTTCAAAACGATGTTGATGACCCCGGCAGTGCCTTCAGCGTCATATTTCGACGAAGGATTGGTAATGATTTCCATGGACTCAATATTCTCGGAACGCAAACTTTCCAAAAAGTTGGTCAGATCATTTCCCGATAGTCTTGTAGGACGTCCATTGATATAAATCTGAACCCCCGATTTTCCCTGAAGGATGATGTTTTTGTCCATATCCACAATGATCCCCGGCGCTTTGCCAATCAGTTCCATTCCGTTGTTTCCTGAAGCATTTGGACTGCTCGCAACATTGTAAACTATTTTATCGGCACGTATTTCAACCATTGCTTTTCGGGCGGTAACTACCGCCTCATCCAGCTGGGTTGTCGATGGAATCAGGGTGATTTTATCCAGACTTAAATTTTCATTACTGGCGATGGATAACTTTTTTGAGGTATAAGTGTGGAATCCCATGTTCTTTACCTGAATAGAATAATTTCCCGGCGCAACCTTCTCTATGATGAAAGAACCATCTTCCTTCGTTAAGGCGCCACCAATCAAAACCGAGTCCTGATCGAGTAACATGATTGTAGAAAACATGGCTGGTTCATTATCCGAACTGTAAACTGAACCTCGTATTTGAGTCCCTCCCTGCTGTGCCTTTCCAAATTGACCAATTAAAAGGAAAAGAATCAGTGCTGTGTTTCTGAATAGTTTCATAGTTTGCCGATATAATTATTTGAGTTTTCTGAATATCATGTACCAATTGATGAAGTGAATTTTCGATTCCGAACTTTTCAATTCCTCTTTATCCTCTTTCGTAAGAATCGGAACCATCACATCATCGCCCGGTTGCCAGTTGGCCGGAATTACTGTATTTTGATGGCTGTACTGCGTTTGAAGCGCTTTTAATAACCGCACAATTTCATCGGTACTTCGGCCAACTTCATTTGGATAAAATTGAAAAGCCCTGATCTTATTTTCAGGATCAATAAAAAATACGCCCCTGATACTTTGGTGATTCATGGCCTGCGGATCAACCATTCCGTAACTGTATGAGATTACCGAAGAGCTGTCAACCACCAGCGGAAAGTCGATTTTTACCCTGCTGCGACCTTTAAAACTTACATCTTCGAGATCGGCTTTCCAGCTTCTGTGTGAAGCCAATCTATCGACCGAGATGACAATAATGTGTGTCCCCAGCTCTTTAAATTCAGTTTGACGGTATGCCAGTTCCAGGATTTCGGATGAACATACCGGGGTAAAATCGCGTGGGTGGGCAAAAAGAATTTTCCAGTCCTTCCCAAAATCATCCGGAAATGAAACCGAACCATTGGTTGACGGAGCTTTGAAAGCTGGAGCCTGTGATCCGATTAATGGTATCCGCTGACGCATTTCCCGTTGCGCCAGTAAAATGTTCAGGGAAAAAAGCATTACTCCTGTGATTAAAATTAATTTTCTCATAATCCGTTATTTTTGTGATAATTACATTGATTTTAATATTCAATTTTTATTGCTTTAAAATGGAATGCTGATTATAAACTCACTTCCTTCGCCTTCCTTTGTCTCCACCTTCAATTCTCCACCATGTGCTTTTACAATATCGTAACTCAGCGATAATCCCAATCCGGTACCTTCGCCGGTAGGTTTGGTTGTGAAGAAGGGCTGGAAGATTTTGTCGATGATGTGTGGTGGGATGCCTGGGCCGTTATCGCGAACAGAAATTAAAGCCCCCCTGCCCCCCGTAGGGGGGTTCTGGAAAGCAGTCCTTACGATAACTGTAGGTTTGTACCTAAATTGAGCGATTTGAATTAAAAAAGATAAAAGATAGCTTGCTTATTAAATTGA
>JAUYEQ010000127.1 GCA_030691295.1 Bacteroidota bacterium | reverse complement strand
GAATTAACTATACAGTGTCAAATCAGGCAGAGCACAAAATCAATATTTTTTTTCCACAAAATAAAAACTCCAAAATCTCTACAGAATTGCCATCTACATTTGCTTCTGTAAACAATTTAAAACAGAAGTTATGAAACAATTAAGCAGAGTATTAATGGCAGGTTTATTCCTGATGATTGCCGGAACAGTACAAGCTCAGTACAAAGGTCCGGGAACAAACAGCAAGTATTTTACCGTAAAGGAAGTAACCAAGCAGGCATCAAAACTCGACAGGAGCGATACGCTGGTGAAACTTCAGGGCTTCATCATTCGACAGGAGAATGGTGAAACATACTGGTTTCAGGATGTCACTGGGAAAATCCGAGTCGAGATTGAAAAGAAAAAATTACCTTTAGAGCCATTCGACGAAAAAACAGAGGTAATCATTACCGGCGAAGTTGACTACGATTTACTTGAAGGAACTGAAATTGAGGTCAAGCATATCGAAATTAAAACCTCTTGATCCGATGAAAATCACGATCCTATTTTTTATGCTGTTTGTGGCTGTCGCAGTTACAGCCCAAACAGATCATAAGCGATTTATCAATAAGGTAAAGGAGATTTGCCCGCAGGCTGATATTACGGAAATTGAAATAAAAAGCGGTTATGTGGAAATCGAATATTTGTGTGGCGATCAGTTGGCGGAAATCGGCCTCGGATTAAATGCAGAATGGATGTACACAGAAACAAAAACTGAGATTCCACAGGATGTTTGGAGTAAAATCACAAAAAAACTGGAAAAGAAATATGCCGATTGGTCGGTTGACGAATTTGCGTTGATTGAAATGGCCGATACCTTATTTTACAAGGTTGAGCTGATACAGGACGGAGTGGAAGAAAACTCATATTTCGCTCTTGACGGGAAATATTACCACAAGAAAAACATGGTAACGGACGAAAACTGGGCCATAGCATATTTATCGCAATCGGCAAATTACAAAAGCGCACCCTACAATTTTTTGAAGGCAGACAAAGTTTACGATATGCCCGATTTATTGAAAGAGATTTCGGGAATCGCATACGCCGATGAAAATACATTGTACTGTATTCAGGATGAATTGGGAATTGTTTTCAAGTATGATACCCACAAAGAAGACATTTCCGGGATGTTTAGGTTTACCGATGTGGGCGATTTTGAAGATCTGACAGTAGTGAAAGATGAAGTTTTTGTACTGCGTAGCGACGGAACTTTGTTCCTTTTTAATCACCGTAATTTCGATGGAAAAATCATTCAGGTTGTTGTTCCGGTGAATTGCATGAATGTGGAGGGGCTGGAATATAACAAGGCAGATAACCAATTATACCTCGCATGCAAAGATCAACTTCTCAATGATCAAAGCCAGAACCGGATAGTTTTCAGGATCAGCGCCGATTATCCGTCGAAACCCGGCGTTGCACTGACTATTCTTCCTGATGAAATAAATCAAATGCTTGCTGTGAAATATCCAGACAATCAGAATACCAGTCTCCAGATTAACCCTTCAGCCATTGCCATCCACCCGCAAACGAGCGAAAAGTATGTGTTGTCGGCAGCAAGCAGGTTAGTCGCAATTTACAAAAACGAAAAACTCATTAACGTTTTTCCACTTCCGGCAGAACTATATTACAAGCCCGAAGGCATTGCCTTTGCGCCCAACGGCGATTTGTACTTGTCGAGCGAAGGGATAAAAAACGGCTATGTGGACGGACAGATCTATCTCTTCACAAAAAAATAAACTATGTATCAGGTTTGGGAGGAGTCCGAAAATCCATAACAGATGAACGAACATGCCGCTGATAATTATTTAATCGGAGGCGGCACTAAAAGAAAATATAAATTAATATTAAAAGTGACCGCCTCTGGCCTGAATTCCATAAGAATGATTAATAATCAATAATTAATAATTTTCGAATGAATAACACAATTGGAGTATTGCTCATTATTCTTCTAATTGGCCAAAATATTTCCATTGCCCAAACCAAAACTGACTGGATTATGGAGCCTGAAGACAAGCAAATTGCTGAAGAAAAACTGAAATTATTTCCTTCGAAGTCAGATTTGCCAATTTCAGAACTTATTGTAGAAATTGGGTTGTCATTTCTTGGGACTCCATATGTTGTTGCCTCCCTCGAAAACGGTCTGGACGAAAAACTGGTCGTTAATTTACGTGAATTGGATTGCACCACTTTTGTTGAGAACTGTCTGGCACTTGCGCGTGCGGTTAAACTCGAAAAAACTGATTTTGAATCGTTTGTGGCTGAACTTGAAAAAATCAGGTACCGCGATGGAATCCGCAACCAATATCCTTCGCGTTTACATTATTTCGCCGAATGGATACAAAATAATCACACAAAAGGTTTAATCAGCGAAACAGCTAATATGAACGGAGAAAAATCGGATAAAACCATCAATTATATGAGTACACATCCGGCGCAATATCCTGTTATAAAGAAACATCCCGAGTTGATTCCTTCAATTGCCGAACAGGAAAAAGAACTCACAACTGCCGGGTTTATGTTTTTCCCGAAGGAAAATCTACCCAATTTATACAAGTATTTGCAGCATGGCGATATCATTGCCCTTACCAGCAGCATCGAAGGAGTGGATATCAATCATGTTGGAATTGTCATCAAAAAAGGCGATGTATTTTATCTGCTTCATGCGCCTTTAAGCGGTAAAAAAGTGTTGGTTTCTGATGGGCCATTGTCTGATTTTTTAAAACCTGCATCAAAAAACAATGGAATCATGATCGCGCGTCCTGTTTTTTAGCCTGAACAAATCCATTAATTACTCTTCTAAACGTCCTATTTTATTAATTTCGCAGCGTTCAATTTTAAATGAAAGATGAATTCTATTCTTAATCGTTTGGTAGTTGGTTTGTGCAAATTAACAGCAAGACTTCCATTTTGGGTAATTTTTGGTTTGGCTGATATTTTTTACGTCTTGCTATATTATATTGCCAGGTATCGCCGGAAAGTTGTTCATGAAAACCTTACCCGGTCATTTCCTGAAAAAAGTCCGGAAGAAATCCGCAGGATCACCAAAAAATTCTACCATCATTTAAGCGATCTCGGTCTGGAAACGATCAAACTCAACCAGATGACCGAAAAGGAAATCGATGATCGTTTAAAAATTCACAATCTGGATATTTTCGAGGAATACTATCAGCAGCACAAGAGTGTAATTTTGCTCGGAATGCACCACAATAACTGGGAATGGAGCGGATCGATGCAACGGTTCATAAAAGCAACTTTTCTCGTGGTTTATAATCCGGTACGAAACAACAAGGCTTTGGAACGATTTATTCTCGATACCCGTGAGCGGTTCGGAGCCAAATCGGTGGTTGTCAATCATTCAGTGCGCACTGCACTTGGGCTGAACAATGCAGAACGACCAGGCGTACTGATACTTGCAGCCGACCAGACACCCCAGCCCAACTCGCTGTTCTGGACGATGTTTCTAAATCAGGAAACAGCTTTTTTTCCGGGGCCGATGAAGATTGCAATTAAAACCAATCAACCGGTGGTATTGCATCACACACGGAAAATTGGCCGTTCGAGATACGAAGTTTTCTTTTACAAATTGGTAGAAAATCCGGCTGAAGTAAAACCTGAAGAAATAATGATGGCTTATGTCCGCAAACTGGAAGAAATCATCAGAGCGGAACCTGAATACTGGCTGTGGTCGCATCGCCGGTGGAAACACAAACGACCGGCCAACGTTGAATTGTATGAAAGTGAGAAATAGATAATAGACAACAGATATTAGATTGATAACCAATGAACCGACTGCTGGCTAACTTAGGTATTTTTATCCTGAAAGTTCTTGGATATACTCCATTTTGGCTGCTGTACATTTGTGCCGATCTGATTTATTTGATTAGCTATTATGTGGTTGGCTACCGAAAAAAAACGGTCAGGAGAAATTTGAAGAATTCATTTCCTGAAAAAACAGATCAGGAAATACATCGGATAACCATCGCCTTTTACCGGCATTTTGCCGATTTGGTAGTTGAAACAATCAAATCATTTCAGATTTCAGAAGAAACTTTACGAAAACGGATTAGCTATAAAAATCCTGAAGTTCTTGACGAATTGTATGCTCAGGGGAAAAGTGTTGCATTGCTTTCCGGTCATTACGGAAACTGGGAATGGACGATGGCGATGCCTAAATTCATTCAGCATCAGCTAAATGTGATTTATCGCCCAATGCAGAACAAGCAGATTGATGCCTTCATGAAAAAAGTACGTTCGCGATTCGGAATGTTTTTAATCCCCGCACAGACATCATTGCGAACCATGCTCGAACTTGAGAAATCGGGTCAATTATCGGCCACCTATTATTTAGCCGATCAGACCGCCCTGTACGATACCAAATACTGGATGATGTTTCTGAACCAGGAAACGCCCGTTTTCCCCGGCCCTGAAAAAGTAGCTTCACGGCTAAAACAGGCGGTGGTTTTTATGGACATTCAGAAAGTTCGACGTGGTTATTACGAAGTCGAATTCACCAAACTTTTCGACGATGCTTCGCAAACCAGGGAATGTGAAGTAACAAAAACACATCTGAAATTTCTGGAAGAAATCATCCGGAAACGTCCTGAGTTGT
>JAUYEQ010000005.1 GCA_030691295.1 Bacteroidota bacterium | reverse complement strand
ATTTATCCGGTTGGGGTTGATCGCGTTACAACCAACTGGAAACAATCCGGAGAAGGAGATTCCCTGAATTTTGAAGGAAAATTTCCTGAATGTCATTTAATTGAACCGCCAATAATTATTAAAAATACCTAACATGAAACGATTATCAAAACCCATTACCGCGTTAAAATCGTACTATCAATTTGTCATCGTAGGTTCCGGATATGGCGGAAGCATTGCTGCCTCTCGCCTTTCACGAGCCGGACTGCAGGTTTGCCTTCTGGAAAAAGGGAAAGAATTCCGTCCGGGCGAATATCCCTGGGATTTGGACGATGCTGCCAAAGAAATGCAGGTGAATACCGATAAAAAACAAATCGGTAACAAAACAGGATTGTACGAGTTTTACATGGGCAAAGAAATGACTGTGTTCAAAGGATGCGGGCTTGGCGGCACTTCAAATGTAAACGCCAATGTTTCCATTGAGCCTGAACCGCGCGTATTTGAAGATGTTCGCTGGCCGTCAGCCATCAGGAATGAAATGCAAACCTTGAAAGACGGATTTGACCAGGCACGAAAGATGCTAAAGCCAACTCCTTATCCTGAAGGTCAGTCGGGTTATCCTGAACTGGCTAAAACCAGGGGAATGAAAACTTCCGCAGCAGCAATGAAAGAAGAATTCAGGTACCTCGATCTCAACGTAAATTTCGAATACGACAATCAACCGAACCATGTAGGCGTTGAACAAAACAAATGCAACAACTGCGGCGATTGTGTGACCGGTTGCAACCATCATGCAAAGAATACCTTAATAATGAACTATCTGCCAGATGCAGTGAATCACGGCGCTGAAATCTTTTGTGAAACCGGCGTGAAATACCTCGAACGCAAGGACAACAAATGGCTGGTTTACTTTGACCTTTACAATGTTGGACGCGAAAAATTTGACGCGCCGCCACTTTGTATTTCTGCTGACAATGTAATTTTATCGGCTGGTGCGTTGGGTAGTACTGAAATATTGTTGCGCTCGAAAGCAAAAGGCCTGAATGTTTCGCCGTTGCTGGGAAAAAAGTTCACCGGAAATGGCGATGTGCTCGGCTTTGGCTACAATAACGATGTGAAAATGAATGGCATCGGTTTGGGAAAACGTTACGACGACGAGGACAAAGAACCTGTAGGTCCGTGCATTACCTCCATCATCGACATGCGTAACAGAGAGGTGCTCGACGAAGGAATGACCCTTGAAGAAGGAAGTATCCCGGCACCTGTCGCACCATTACTTACAACTGCATTTATATCGCTCTCGAGGTTATTGGGCAAAGATACGGATGACGGCCATCAGGATTGGGTTGAAGAAAAAAAACGTGAAGGGGTGAGCTTATTGAAAGGTGCCTATCATGGCGCATTAAATCACACGCAGGTATATTTGGTTATGACCCATGATGATGGGAACGGCTCGATGTATCTGGACAACGACCGCCTTGAAATTAGCTGGCCTGATGTGGGCAAACAGGCAATTTTCAAAAAAGTAAACGGAAAACTTCAGGAAGCAACCAAAGCCCTGGGCGGAACATATATGCCAAATCCGCAATGGAACAAGCAACTGGATTACGATATGGTAACTGTTCATCCGCTGGGAGGTTGCGTGATGGGCGACGATGCTGCTACCAGTGTGACCAATCATGTTGGTCAGGTTTACAGCAATTCCGCCGGAAATGATCTTCATGAAGGCTTATTTGTGATGGATGGCGCCATCATTCCGCGTCCGTTGGGCACCAATCCGCTGCTGACAATTTCAGCATTGGCCGAACGCAACAGCAAACTGATTGTTGAAACCAATCAGAAAACACTGAACTATGATTTTCATTCAGTAACAAAATCACCATTAAAAGATAACGAAGCAGGAGTTTCATTTACCGAAACCATGCGCGGTTTTATTTCGCTGAATGAAAAATCGGATTACAAAAAAGCCTACTCCGAAGGAAAGAAAAACAAATCGTCCTTCGATTTTACATTGACGATTCAATCGCAGGATGTGGAAGCCTTTGTTAAAGATACCAATCACCAGGCCGAATTGATTGGAACAGTGAATTGCCCTGCCTTGTCGAAATATCCGGTTACTGCCATTGATGGTGTGTTCAACCTCTTTGTAAAAGAAGATGCTGAAGGGATAGTAAAACTGATGAAATACGGAATGAAGCTAATCACATATGAAGGAGCGAGCTTCTATTTCTTCGGATATAAAGAAATAAAAGACGACAAAGGTTTCGATATGTGGAGCGACACCACCACCCTGTTTATAACAGTTTATGAAGGGCCTGACGATCAAAGCCCTGCAAAAGGGAAAGGTATGCTGAAAATAGCAATTGGCGATTTCGTCAAGCAACTTCGTACCATGAAGGCCATCAATGCAGAAGGCACAAAAGAGTCGCTGAGTGCTATCTCAAAATTCGGAAAACTATTTGCCGGCAATGTTTGGGATACTTATTTTTAAACTTTTTTTCATTAAAAATTCAAAGTCATGCCAGCAATAATTGAAGGATTCAGCGAAGTATTTGAGATTTTGAAAGGCTTAGCTTCAGGAGTAAAAACCGCCATTCAAATTCCTGAAAATCAAAGGAAGGAAATGAGGGATGCGATTGCCGATACTGCCGAACTTATTGATGAGACATTGACCATTTTGAAACAACACCTGACCAGTGTCATTTCGGAATTAAAATTTGGCAACAGACAGAATGCTAAGATACAGATTTCACAATTAGCTGACTTTCCCGGATGGGAAGAAAAATACAGGCGATTTCAACTTTGCGACGCACTAAGGTTAGCAACCAATAAGCTTGAAGAGAAGGGAATGTATAAATTACTGAACAACATCTATTTTAATAATCCTGAAACCATTCAGCAACGTATGTTTGATTATATCGGCGGTGAAGTTAATGCAGCGAAATCGGTTGGAACAATGCTTCAGAATTTAACACCACTTGCCGATTCGGTTGATTCTGATTTCGATTTGGTTGTCAAAAAACTAGAAGAGGCAAGAAATGAAATTGGCAAATGGCGACAGG
>JAUYEQ010000701.1 GCA_030691295.1 Bacteroidota bacterium | reverse complement strand
GGTGAAAATGCAAATCCAATAAAAAAGAGTCAACTTTCAGAAAAATTCTGTAGGTTGACTCTTTTTTGTTTTATAGATTATAGAATAGCAATTTATCTTGTGATAAACCTTGTCTTTTAAAATCTTCAATTTAAAAATAGGGTTGTAATGTTAAAATATAGATTTAAAAATACAATTGTGTTTTTAAATTTTGTATTTTTGTTCTTATTCGAAACGGCAAATTATGAAACGAGCATGTTCGTTAAACACTAACATGGATGAATATCTCACATGCGAGTTCCATCCGGCAATTAAAGAACAAATTATATACGGATGAAACGGCAAATCACTTCAAAATTGTTGCAGTGGAAGGACAGCGCAACGCGTAAACCGCTTATTGTCAGGGGAGCCCGTCAGACCGGAAAATCGTACACCATCAATGAGTTTGGGAATATCCATTTTGAAGGCATAACTCACATTATTAATTTTGAAAAGAGGACGGATTGGCAATCGGTTTTTGATCTCAATTACGATGTTAACCGGATAGTTGGTGAGTTGGAAATCCTGACAGGTAAACGAATTACTCCGGGTAAGGACTTGTTGTTTTTTGATGAAATTCAGGAATGTCCCAATGCAATAGCCTCGTTGCGTTATTTTTACGAACAAATGCCTGATTTACACGTGATCGCAGCTGGTTCATTACTTGAATTTGCGCTTGGGAATATCCCTTTCCCAGTTGGAAGGGTACAATTAATCAGCATGCATCCGATGAATTTTCAGGAATTTTTAATGTCAACCGGAAATGAACCGGCAGCGCAACTCATTAATGATGTTCCAAAAGAAGTTTCTGAGAGCATTCACCTTATGCTGGTGGGTGAACTTAAAAAGTATTTCTTTGTGGGTGGAATGCCTGAGTGTGTAAAAACTTATGCTGAAACGCAAAGTTTGAAAGAAGTTTTTAACATCCAATCAGATTTATTATCCACTTTCAGGCAGGATTTTTTGAAGTACACACCCAGAATAGACACAAGTTGCCTGAATTCTGTTCTTTCCTCCATTCCGCAAAAAGTCGGACAACAAATTAAATATTCCGGTCTGGCTGAAGGTTATTCAAATCCTACCATTAAAAAGGCATTCGACTTGCTTGAAACAGCAAGATTGTTCAAAAAGGTTAAAAACGCTTCGCCTGCAGGCTTACCTTTGGGTGCCAGTGCATCTGATAAAAAATTTAAAGCTATTATGCTCGATGTTGGATTATTTGGCTGTTTTTTTGGTGGCTCTCGTTCACTGGAGTATTCAAAAATATCTCTTTTATCTGTTTTTCAGGGAGCAATGGCTGAACAGTTTGTTGGTCAGGAGATATTGGCAAATGCCAATTGTGACCTTTTTTATTGGGCCAGAGAAGCAAAAAGTAGCAATGCCGAAACCGATTATCTGATCGAAAAGAATGACAAAATCATTCCTGTTGAAGTTAAAAGCGGTAAAGGTGGTAGCTTAAAAAGCCTTCATCTTTTGCTTGAAACTTACCCCAATGTCGATGAGGCTTTTGTATTCTCTGATTCTCAGTATGGAAAAGCTGACGGGCAAAAAATTTCCTTTATCCCCCTTTATTTTACTGCATCTGCGGTTTCAGAAAAAACATCGTAAATCAGCTTGCAACAACAAAAAATTGAAAGAGTCAACTCACAGCTTTATACTGCCGGTTGACTCTTTTTAATTTTTATTTCATTCCGAATTCAATCAATTCACCCAATTTCAGGTATTTGGCATACAAAATCTGGTATTTGGCCGCATTTTCAGGAATAGGGGAGTAGGTAGTTTCGAAACCTCCACCCATTTTTTTCTGAGCTTCGGAAATGTTTGGATAGACACCTGCAACCACTGCTGCTGCCATTGCCGAACCCAAAGCGCAAGCCTGTTCCGAACGGGCAACTTTGATCGGCATGTTCAGAACATCGCAAACAATCTGCATCACGAAAGGTGATTTCTTGGCCACGCCGCCCAGCGCAATTACACCGTCAATGCGAACACCTTCGCTGATAAAACGATCGACAATGGCTTTTGATCCGAATGCGGTAGCTTCAACCAAAGCACGGAAAATACGCGGTGCATCCGATCCCAGATTTAAGCCTGAAATTACACCTTTCAGGTTCTGATTGGCATCCGGTGTGCGGCGGCCATTCATCCAGTCGAGCGCAACAATGCTGCTTTCCTCTATTGGAATCAGTTCTGCTGCTTTGGTCAGTTCAGGAATAATACGTGACGAAATTTCAGCGATCATACTGGTTTTGGTCGCTTCGTCAATCAGCGTGCTGGTAGAAATAATCTGTTCTGAAGGCCACGACAATACATTTTTAAACCATGCATAAATATCGCCGAAAGCTGATTGTCCGGCTTCCATTCCCAACATTCCGGGAACAATCGAACCGTCCACCTGTCCGCAAATTCCGCTGATCAGTTTGTCTCCCACTTCTTCCATCGGGGCAATCAGCATGTCGCAGGTTGAAGTTCCCATCACCTTGCTCAGGTAATAAGGTTCAATTTCAGCGCCTACAGCTCCAAGATGAGCGTCAAAAGCGCCGACTCCAATTCTTACGTTGGATGGCAAACCTAATTTGGCAGCCCATTCAGGAGTGATGGTTCCTGCCGAAATATCGCAGGTGAACGTTTCTTTGAACAGGCGATCTTTCAGGCCGCTCAACAGCGGATCAAGTTTTTCGAGGAACTCATCGGTGGGTAATCCGCCGAAAGCCTCGTGCCACATGGCTTTGTGACCGGCTGCACAGCGCGAACGTTTCAATGTTTTCGGATTAGTGTTTCCTGTCAGGATAGCCGGAATCCAGTCGCAATGCTCCACCCATGAAGTTGCAGCGCGGAAAACACCGGCATCTTCGCGGATCACATGCAACAACTTGGCCCAGAACCATTCAGAAGAATAAACGCCACCTTCGAATTTGGTGAAGTCGATGTTCCAGACCTTGGCCAGTTGATTGATTTCGTCGGCTTCTTTTACTCCGGTGTGATCTTTCCAAAGCACAAACATGGCATTTGGATTGTCCTCGAATCCGGGAGTTAAAGAGAGGGGAGTTCCTTTTTCGTCCACTGCAACGGGCGTCGATCCGGTGGTGTCGATCGAAATTCCCACCACATTTTCTGCAACTCCGGCCGGAGCCAATTTCAAAGCCTCAATAATGGTGAATTCCATCCCTTCCAGGTAATCTTTCGGGTGCTGGCGGAAGCGGTTATTGGGCGCATCGCAATACATCTGTTTTTTCCAGCGCGGATATTCAAATACCACACTGGCTACTTCTTCACCGTTTTCGGTGTTTACAATCAACGAACGAACAGAATCGGTACCGTAATCAAGACCGATGGTAAATTTTGGGTGACTCATTTTTATCAATTTTGTTTAATGTTTAATTATTATGATCTGGGTTGTAGAGACGTTCGATCGAACGTCTAAAATATGTCATGAGACGCACGATCGTGCGTCTCTACAATCTATTTCTGCCCGTAATACGCGTCTTTGCCGTGTTTCCGGAGGAAATGTTTGTCGAGCAATACCTGATCCATGCTGGTTTGCGGGTTCAGGTTTAAACTCCGGAAAGTCATTTTGGCGACTTCTTCGAGAACAACCGCATTGTGAACCGCATCGTCGGCATTTTTTCCCCATGTAAACGGAGCATGGTTGTTGACAAGCACACCGGGAATCCTATCGGGATCCAATTCCTTGAAACGTTCGATGATTACGCGGCCTGTTTCCAGTTCGTATTCGCCTTTAATTTCGGCTTCTGTCATTTTTCGGGTGCATGGAATTTCTCCGTAGAAATAATCGGCATGGGTAGTTCCAATTGCCGGAATTCCCCGACCGGCCTGTGCCCAGCTTGTAGCCCATTCCGAATGGGTGTGTACAATTCCACCAATGTTCAGGAACTGGCGGTACAAAATAAGGTGCGTAGCGGCATCGCTCGATGGTTTCAGATTTCCTTCCACCACTTTTCCGTACAGATCGAGCACTACCATGTCCGATGGTTTCATCGCATCATACGAAACTCCACTGGGCTTGATCACCACCATACCATGCTGGCGGTCGATGCCACTCACATTTCCCCAGGTAAAAATCACCAATCCATGTTTTACCAAATCGAGATTGGCTTTCCATACTTCTTGTTTCAGGTTTTCGAGCATATTTAAAAAGTTTAAAAGCCTCCCCCCAACCCCCTCCGAAAGAGGGGGAGAAAGATTGCTCTGTTATTCATTATCGGTCTAATATTTGCTTTTCCACTTTAGGCACTCCGAACTTTAGCCCACTCCCCACTTTTTTATTTCACCGGTTCCAGCCATGCAGCAAAACCGCCACCCGGCGCCATTCTGATTTTCACTACATCGCCTTTTACAACAGTTTTCGAAGTCCGCATCACCTTTTCAGCATTGATTGCTGCATCCGGAGCATCTTCGAAAGCTACCATTTTGTATTTTCCGGAATCCAGAAAATCAAGTTTAATTTCGAGTGTCCGTGTTTCGCTGTTGGTCATCGAACCGATAAACCATTCGTTTCCTGAACGGCGTGCAGAGGTAATGTATTCACCGATCTGTCCGTTCAGTATTTTGGTATCGTCCCACATTGTTTTTACTTTCTTCAGGAATTCAGTTCCTATCTGACTTTTGTAATTATCCGGATGATCGCAGGCAACCTGGAACGGGCTGTCGTAAACCACGAACTGAGCCAACTGAAGCGCCCGTGTTCCCTGTACCTGTGCCGGAGTTCCGTTTTCAAACTTTTCCGGAGTACGGTTCAGGAAACCTCCGGGCGTGAAATCCATCGGACCGGCCAGCATCCGCGTAAACGGCAATGTAACCATGTGTTCGGGAGTTATTCGCAGCGACCATTTGTTGTATTCGTTTCCCAAAACACCTTCGCGGGTCACCAGATTGGGATACGTTCTTCGCCAGCCGTCGGGTTTGTAGGCTCCGTGAAAATCAACCATCAAATGGTGGGCGGCGGCAGTCTTTACGATGCGGTGGTACCAGTTCACCATCTCCTGATCGTCGCTGTCCATAAAGTCGATTTTTATACCGGCAATACCCCAGCTTTCATACAAGGCACAAGCTTTATCGAAATCGGTGCGATTTACATCGGTGTAGTAAAGCCAAACCCAGCATTTTACATTTTTACTTTTCGCATAAGCCAGAATTGCATGCATGTCAAGCTGAGGGGCAACTTTGGTAATATCGGCTTCAGGTTTATTAAATGGTCCATACCACTGCCAATCGATTAACTGATATGGCCAGCCCATTTCGGAAGCCAGATCAATGTATTTTTTGATGGTTTCGTTGTCCACTTTTACTTCGCCGCTCCACCAATGATCCCAGGCACAAATGCCCGGTTTAATCCACGAAGGATCAACAATGGCGCAAGGTTCATTCAGGTTCATTACGATTTCAGATTCGATTAATTTACCGGGAGTATCACCAAGCATTATTACTCTCCATGGAGTTTTATGCGGAAATTTAAATTTCACTTTGTCACCATTTTCCGGTTGATTTGGTAATGGAGCCAGATTGGAACGTACTGAAAATCCAGTTTTTGAATGCCCTTGCTTTAGGTACATTCCGGCATAATCGGTAATATTTGCCTCGGTAATGGCAGCATAACAATCGTCAGCAACTTTTACTGTCATTGGCAAGCCGATTACCATTTGATCTGTGATGTCAGAAAGTTTACGTTTGAAATATTCGTTTTCCTGTGACGAGCGATAATTGCCATGATTTGCAGCCCAACAGGTATGATCGGCTGTGAAATTAAAGGTCACCAGTTCGTCGGTAATCACATAATCGTGGTTGTTTCCGGAGCCAATAAATTCAGAACGAAAAGCAACTCCATCGTCAAATACCCGGAAAACGAGATTCATCATTCTTCGGGGAGATTTTTTCTCCTGCATCTGCAGCGTCAGTTCCCTGCAATTGTTCAGGATAGTTTCCGTCCTTTTTAATACCGGTGTCCATGTTTCGTTAATGTCTTTGGTTGAAATTTTAAGCACATGCATGTCGTCACCCAATGGGGGAGCCTGGCTGAATTTGAAGCGGATTTCAGAATTGGTTAATACCGGTTTTTCTTTAAAATGAACACTGTACACAATCTGACTGCCCACTTCAACTTTGGCTTCGACCAATGAATTGGGCGACATCACCGAATATTGCGCATTGCCAACGACAAAAATTGTCAGGAAGCAAATTGCACTTAAAAAGAATCGTTTCATTTTTGTCTATTGTTAGTTTAGTTGCAGAATTTCATTTATTTAGATTCGGTGAAAGAGGTTTAAATATAAAACGTAAATTTAACACTTATCTTTGCTTCTCAAAACCCAATGATTTGCTCAGGGTTGCATCTTAAGACCTCTAATATTTTTTTTGATGATCCGGGATAATCAAACCTTCTCTAAAGGGCATTAAATAGATGCTGAAATTAGGCTATTTAGTTGAATTTTAAGGCACTTACTCCTGAAGTTTAATTTCAATGCTGGCAAACTTTAAGTCCAGGCAAATGTTTAAAATATGTCGTAAAACACAAAAAAAATATTTTAATATGCCAGTCAATATACCGGAAACGGCGCAAAAGCGAATTGTAATTCTAGGAGCAGGATTTGGTGGCCTAAAATTGGCTCAAAAGCTGGTTGGTTCGGGATACC
>JAUYEQ010000123.1 GCA_030691295.1 Bacteroidota bacterium | reverse complement strand
GCAACTCCCACCGGATCAACAGCCTATTCGCTCAGTGTTGGAGGCCCGATTCTTACTCCCGATTCGCGGAATTTTGTAATTAGTCCGATAGCTGCCCATCACCTTACCGTTCGTCCAATTGTTGTGCCCGACCACCATTCTATTACTTTGCAGGTTGAAGGCCGCGGTCTTCATTTCCTTACTTCGGTTGACTCCCAATCGGAACCAATTTACTTTTCGGTTATGTTAAAAATTCGAAAGGCTTCCTTTAATGTCAAGACTGTCAGATTAAAAGACCACAGTTTCTTCTCAACTTTAAGGAATAAACTGATGTGGGGTGTTGACAAACGAAATTAATTTCAGACCAAGCTTAACAATTTTTAACCTCTATTTGGGTTTTATAGTATGCATCAGGCATGGATATATCAGAATTGTATTACTTTTGTAGCACTTGAAAGGTGTTATGTTCAGAATATAAATGATAGAGCCTGAATGATTTACAGAGTTTAAAACCCTTTCAAAATTGTATTTCAATGAAGCAATTATTAATGGTTTTTTTGATAGGATTAATGGTTTTTGAAGCGCATGGACAACAAAGCGTTGATATTGGTTTTTTCGGAGGATCAGGCACTTATTTCGGTGATATGACGAAAACGGAATGGCAAAAGTCGATCAATCCGGCTTATGGAGCATTTATGAGGTTTAATTTTAATCCAAGATATGGTTTGCGTTTTAATGTTTTTAATAGCAATATAGGCGCTGTCGGAGAATTTGATTCACAGAAATGGAATGCTGATCCGAACTACAAATACTGGGATTTTAATAAAAATGTACTTGATATTTCACTTCAGTTTGAATTCAATTTTTTCAAATACATAGTTGGCGATAAGGCAACTCCTTATTCGACCTATGTTTTTGGTGGTGTAGGAATGCAGTCTTATAGTTATGACCTTCAGTATATAGGTCAACCGTCTGGTTCTGAAATTACCCCAACTATTCCTTTCGGTTTAGGTTTTAAGTTTAATCTGAGCAAACGGATTGGATTGGGAATTGAAGCTGGCATGAGGAAAACCTTCTCCGACAAACTTGATAACCTTGATGATCCTTTATCCTATGAGATTACTAATAATCTTTCCAATGTGGTGGAGGTTACTCAGGTTAAATATACAGACCAGTTCCATAACAACGATTGGACTTCTTACCTTGGAGTTCACCTTGTTTATAAATTGATTTATGGAAACAAGGAATGGACTTTGAGAACACCGAAACAAAATATATTGGATTGGGGTATTGAAAATAATTCGAAGAACAGAAAATAATTAGATAGAATTGAGAACCGGATTAAATTGGTCTGGTGTCAAAATAGTTTAAACGGATACAATGTTTAAAGACAAACTGATAAAAGAAAGAATACCAAAGCATGTTGCCATCATTATGGATGGGAATGGCAGATGGGCCGCCCAGTTTGGAAATGAGCGCAGCTTTGGCCACGAGCATGGGGTGGAGGCTGTTAGATCGGTTGTTGAAGGTGCCGGAGAAATCGGAATCGATTTTCTAACCCTTTATGCTTTTTCAACCGAAAACTGGTCGCGTCCGAAGGAAGAAGTGGATGCCCTGATGGGACTTTTGGTACAGGCAATTTCGGATGAAACCGATGAGTTGAAAAAAAGCAATGTTCGGCTTCAGGTCATTGGCGACGTAAAAAGCCTTCCGGACAATGTTCAGGAAAAACTGGCATGGTCGATTGATAAATTAAGTGGCAGCACTGGTTTGACACTTGTTTTGGCCCTTAGCTACAGTTCGAAATGGGAAATAGTTGAAGCCGTTAAACGAATTGCAGAACAGGTAAAACTGGGTAAAGTGGATCCTTCAGAGATTGATTACGATTTGATGAATTGTTATTTGAATACTTCTGAAATGCCTGATCCTGAATTGCTCATTCGTACAAGTGGCGAATGCCGCATCAGTAATTTTTTATTGTGGCAAATTGCCTATGCCGAATTATATTTTACACCTAAATTGTGGCCCGATTTCAGGAAGGAAGATTTATTTGAGGCCATTTTTGACTTTCAGAACAGAGAAAGAAGGTTTGGAAAAACAAGTCAACAATTAGTAAGCTAATCCAATAACGTATAGAATGCAAAGCGTAAAACTGTTTATTATTTTGCTGTTAATCAGCGCGAAAGTCTTTTCTCAGGAAGCCGACAGCACTTATTTCTCCATCGATTATTCAACTCCTAAAGATTACTCCATTGCAGGTTTGGAAGTTCAGGGAATTCGCTATTTGGATACCCAGGTACTTATTCAGATTTCAGGTCTGAGTTTGGGTGATAAAATTATGATTCCCGGCGATGAAATAACCAATTCAATTAAGAAACTTTGGAATCATGGACTGTTTTCTGACGTAAAAATCACTGCTGATAAAATTATGGGCGACAGCATTTGGTTGCGGATCAATTTACAGGAACGTCCGAGATTGGCCGAAGTTAATTTTAGCGGTGTTACCAAATCGGAAAAAGACGATATCACAGAAAAAGTATTGTTATTAAAGGGCAGTCAGGTTACCGATAATCAGGTGAATTCTGCCAGTAAAACGATCAAAAATATTTTTCTCGAAAAAGGGTTTTTAAATACCGAAGTCAACATTATTCAACGCGATGATACCGCCCAGGCTAACAGTGTTATTCTCGATATCATGGTTGATAAGAAGGAAAAGGTTAAAATCAGTGAAATTGTTTATCACGGAAATGACAACCTGAAACCAATGATCCTTGATAAATCGATGAAAAAAACCAAATCTAAAAAGCTCATGAATTTTTTCAGTTCGAAGAAATTTCTGGCTGAAAAGTATTCGGAAGATAAAATTAGTCTGATTAAAAAATACAACGAAAAAGGTTACCGCGATGCTACCATTGTAAAAGATTCGGTTACCAAGTTGGAAGATGACCGGGTTCGGCTGGATATTTGGATTGATGAGGGTAGTAAATACTATTTCCGTGATATTAAGTGGGTTGGAAATACAGTCTACCCTGCTGATTATCTGACCCAGGTTCTGGGGATTAAAAAAGGCGATGTGTTCGATCAGAAATTATTGGACAAGCGTACCCGCGATGATGAGGATGCAGTAAGCAATGTCTATCTCGATCATGGTTATTTGTTCTTTAACCTTTCGCCGATGGAGACACGGGTTGAGGCCGATTCTATTGATCTTGAAATGAGAATTCAGGAAGGAAGACAGGCGACCATCAATAAAATTATTATTTCAGGAAACACAAAAACTAACGAACATGTTGCCCGTCGTGAACTACGCACTTTGCCTGGCGATTTGTTCAGCAAATCTGATATTATTCGTACAGTGAGGGAGTTGTCGCAATTGGGGCACTTCGACCCAGAAGCAATTAATCCTGATGTGCGGCCACATCCTGAAAACGGTACAGTAGATATAAATTACGAACTCGTTGAGAAAGCGAACGACCAGATTGAACTTTCCGGAGGTTGGGGCGCCAAAATGTTTGTAGGAACTGTTGGTTTGAAATTTTCCAATTTCTCGGTACGCAATATCATGAATAAAGAAGCGTGGAGACCTTTGCCAACCGGTGATGGACAAACACTGAGCATCAGGGCTCAAACAAGTGGTAAATTTTACAAATCATACAGCCTTACATTTACTGAACCATGGCTGGGCGGTAAAAAACCAAACTCCTTTACACTTTCGTTGTCGCATTCGAAAGTAAATTATTCGGCCAATAACTCATACAGCAGCATGTACAACGATCCGTACAGTGGTTACGGTGGTGGTTATGGAGGAGGTTATGGCGGTGGATATTCTCCTTACGGTTATGGTGGTGGCTATGGTGGTTACGGTGGTTATGGCTATGGCGGCTACGGTGGTTACGACTTGGGAACAAATTACACCTACGACAATCAGGCCGAGGAAGACGATCAGATACAGATAACTTCAGCAGCAGCATTGGGTTACGGTTACCGCTTATCATGGCCTGACGATTATTTTACCATGTACCACGAACTTTCATTTCAGCATTACGAACTGCAAAATATGGCAGGATATTACTATTTCCTGAATGATGGAAACAGCAGCGGCAACGGAGGATTTAACAACTTCAGTTTTAAAACTGCCTTTGGTCGAAACTCTTTGGATAATCCATTATATACACGTAGTGGATCAAGTTTTTCACTTGCACTTCAGTTGACTCCGCCATATTCTTTGATGAATGGTGTTGACTACAGCGATCCAACCCTTTCAAATCAGGAACGTTACCAATGGATTGAATACCACAAATGGATGTTCAAGGGTGACTGGTATTCTCCGATTTCAAAAAACAGGAATTTGGTTATTCATACTAAATTTGAATATGGATTTTTAGGTTATTACGATACCAACCGTAAATCTCCTTTCGAAGGGTTCCGTGTTGGAGGTTCAGGAATGTCGGGATACAATTTATACGGAAGCGATATTGTTTCACTTCGCGGTTACAAGGATTACAGTTTGAGTACCGGCTACGGATCAAACATTTACAACAAGCTTTCAATGGAACTCAGATATCCGGTAATCCTCAAACCATCTTCAACCATTTATGTGCTTGGTTTCCTTGAAGCCGGGAATGCATGGAATAATTTCAGCGATTACAATCCGTTCAAACTTCATCGGTCGGCTGGTGCAGGCGTTCGTATCTTCCTGCCAATGTTTGGTTTAATGGGAATCGACTGGGGTTATGGATTTGATGAGGTTTCTGGTCAAAGCGACGCTGCCGGAAGTCAGTTCCACTTTGTAATCGGACAACAATTTTAATCATTTTTGATTTGGTCTGGTATTTGATTAAAACACGAAGAAACAATTTAAAACATACCATTATGAGGAAACTGTTTATTATTACCGGAATTTTGTTGCTTGGGGCAGCAACAACATTTGCACAGAAATTTGGCTACGTTGATACGGAGTATATTCTCGAAAACATTCCTTCATACAATGCAGCTCAGGAGCAACTGGATCAGCTTTCGGCTCAGTATCAGAAGGAACTAGAGTCGATGCATTCCGAAGTTGAGCAGATGTACAAGGATTTTCAATCGGAGAGTGTTTTGCTTTCGGACGAGATGAAAAGAAAACGTGAAGATGTAATTATTACGAAAGAAAAGGAATACAAAGAATTGCAACGTAAATACTTTGGCAGGGAAGGCGATTTGTTTAAAAAGCGTCAGGGCTTGATAAAGCCTATTCAGGATGACGTATTTAATGCTATTCAGGAAATATCCAACGAAGGAAATTATGCAGTTATCTTTGATAAAGCAAACGGAATTACCCTTATCTATACCAATCCGAAATTTGATCTGTCCGATCAGGTTTTGGCAAAACTTGGTTATAAAAATTAATATTATAAATTTGTCAAAAAAAATTAAAACTAGAAAAGTATGAAAAGTGTTTTGAAAATTTGTGTTTTAGGAATATTCTTCTTTTCGGCAGGTTTTGCCAATGCTCAGGCGCCAAAGTTTGGCCATATTGACCTGCAGGCTTTGATTGAAACAATGCCTGAAAGAGCCACTGCAGAAAGCCAATTTGTAGCTTATCAGAAGGAATTGGAAGATGCTTTGGGAATGATGCAGAAGGAGTTCCAGGCAAAATATCTGGAGTTTGCTACTAAACGGGATTCGTTGTCGGAAACAGTGCGTAAAATGAAAGAAGAGGATTTGAATGCCATGAACGAACGAATCCAGACTTATCAACAAACTGCACAACAACAATTGCAGGCAAAACAGGGAGAACTGTTAAAACCAGTGTTTGATAAAGCTGACAAGGCTGTAAAAGAAGTTGGCGCTGAAAAAGGACTAATCTACGTTTTTGACATGAGTTCAAGAACAATTCTTTACAACTCGAAAGAAAGCCTTGATTTGTTGCCTCTGGTAAAAACAAAATTAGGTATCAAGTAGATATTGTTATTAATGCATATCAAAGCCATCTTTTTAAGGTGGCTTTTTTTATTTTTGTTAAAACTCAAATTCAAATGACAGATAAATTTCAACCCATCGGAGTATTCGATTCTGGTTATGGCGGATTGACCATCCTGAAGGAATTTATTAAAGATATGCCAAACTACGATTTCGTTTATTTAGGCGACAATGCACGGGCTCCTTATGGTTCGCGATCGTTTGAAGTTGTTTACGAATATACCTTGCAGGCAGTGAAGAAACTCTTCGAGTTGGGCTGCCCGTTGGTTATTTTGGCTTGTAATACCGCTTCTGCAAAAGCCTTGCGCACAATTCAGCAAAACGATCTTCCCCGGTTATTTCCCGACAGAAGGGTTTTGGGAGTAATCCGTCCGGCAGTTGAATCAATAGGCGATTATACCAGCAATGGTCATGTTGGTATTCTGGGAACTGTTGGAACCGTACTTTCCAACTCATATCCGATTGAGCTTGAAAAATGGGCTGGTGGGAAGGTGGTTAAAACCACCCAGGAAGCCTGTCCGATCTGGGTTCCTTTGGTCGAGAACAATGAACTTGATTCATCCGGGACTGAATACTTTGTTGCTAAAAATATCCGTAATTTGATGAATGCCGATCCTGAAATTGATGCTATCATTTTGGGTTGTACGCATTATCCTTTACTAATGCCGGTAATTAATAAATTTGTTCCTGAAGGGATTCATATTCTTGAACAGGGGAAAGTGGTTAGCGCTAAATTGAAGGAGTATTTACTTCGTCATCCTGAAATGGATCAGAGATGCTCGAAATCGGGAAATGTAAAGTATTTCTCTACCGAGAACACAGAAGTTTTTGAAAAGAATGCCACTACATTTATTGGGAAAGTTATAAAAGGAGAGAAAATTATCCTGAAATAATTTTTTACGGATTTTCTTTCTGTCAGCTGTTTTCCTTTTCCTGAAGGTCAAACAACAGACTTTGACCGATATTTACTGATTAATTTTCCTAATTTTGTGTACCTATAAATCAATAAAATTAATTTACCATGATGAAAAAAATATTTGTATTTCTAATGTTTACGTTGATGACCGGTATTGCTGTTCATGCACAACAACCGGAACGCCCCGGACAGCAGTCTCCTCCTGAAACCGGCGAAAAATTTAAAATTGGAATGGCTGGCTACACATTTGTAAAGTTTGATTTGGATAAAACACTGGAAACATTGCAAAAGGCTGATGTCCATTATCTCTGTATCAAAGATTTCCATTTGCCATTTAAAAGTACCGATGCTGAAATTGCTGCTTTTCATGCCAAATTGAAAGAAAAAGGCGTGACTGGTTATGCGGTTGGCCCAATCTATATGAAAACAGAGGCTGAAATCGACAATGCTTTCGAGTATGCCAAAAGGGTTGGTGTAAAGCTCATTGTTGGTGTGCCAAACTATGAACTTCTTCCTTATGTGGACAAAAAAGTAAAGGAATATGGATTCAATTATGCCATTCACCTTCATGGTCCTGACATTAAACTTTACCCGGATGCCGAAGATGTTTGGAACAATGTGAAAGACCTTGATCCGCGCATCGGTATGTGTCTTGACATTGGTCACGATACCAGAAATGGCAAAGATCCGGTGAAAGACCTGAAGAAATATAAATCACGCGTTTTCGATATTCATATTAAGGATGTTACCGGAACAACCAAACTTGGTTATTCGCTGGAAATAGGTCGCGGAGTTATCGACTTTCCTGCATTTGTGAAAATGTTGAGAAAGGTTGGCTATACAGGCGTTTGCAGCCTCGAACATGAAAAAGACATGACCGATCCTTTTATGGGAATCGCTGAATCAATTGGATACTTTAGGG
>JAUYEQ010000695.1 GCA_030691295.1 Bacteroidota bacterium | reverse complement strand
AATTGGCAATATTTATTAATCAATTGGAGAAGAGATGGTTGCAACATTTCTTCTCTTTTTTTAATTCATATTTGTTCAGTTTTTATAGTGATTAAATTTTCGATTTCTTATACAGCTTAACTATTTGCTTTTCAAAGGTCTGATCTCCAAGTTTGCTCCGTTCGGAAACAGAATAGCGAATTGGCGCCGAAAGCGATAACATTTTCAGCACCTGATCCAGACTTTCATCGACAAACGTTGCTGTATATATATAATCAGCAATTTCTTTGTCCTTTATTTCAAATTCAACATTGTACCAACGTTCAAGCTTTTCAACCACTAAGTTCATCTTATCTTCCCTGAACATGAGCTTGCCATTTTTCCATGCAATGTATTTTTCCGGATTTATTTTTGCTTTGTTCATTTGCTGGCTACTCTTACTGAAAATCGCCAAATCGCCAGGCAATAACTCTTTAGTTATTGTCGCACTCTCGTTTCCTACTGTAACCTGACCTTCTACCAATACAGTCTCAATCAGGTCATTTTCAGGATATGCGTTGCAATTAAAAGTAGTACCACTAACAAGTACGTGCATATTTCCTGCCTGAACCAGAAAAGGCCACTTTTTATCCTTTACCACTTCAAAATAAGCTTCACCTTCCAGTTTTACTGCGCGGAATTTATCGGAAAAAAGTATTGGGTAACTTAGTTTACTGCCGGCATTGAGCCATACTTTGGTTCCATCGGGCAAAATCAGGCTGGAGCGCATTCCAAGCGGGGTTTCGGCAGTATTGTAAACCATCGCATGTTGTTTCCGGCTGGTTTTTTCTGAAATGATATAATATGCTGAGACAATGATCACGGGGAGCAATAAAATAGCTGCAATTCTCTGAATATAAGTGAAAATATTAATCCTTTTAGGCTTAAATAATTGAGCCGAAATTTTCTGGTAGGCTTTACGTTCATCTATTTTCTGCATCTTCTGATGCATCTCAAACAGATTCCACAATCTTTTTTGTTCTGAATAGTATCGTTGATTTTCAATCTTCTCTGCAATCCAATCGTCAAGCAACTGGTCATCGTCCCGGGTAATTGTTCCCAGTAAATGACTTGCAATGAGTTGATCAATATCGAATATTTCCTTCTGCATTTTTTGAATTTGTATTTATTAGACGAACAAGAAACACAATACACGTATCATGGTTACGAAAAAAAGATGAGTGCCAAAAGAGAAAGATAATCAATGAGTTTAACGCGAAGTATTTTAAGCGCTTTACTGATCTGGGTTTCAACGGTACGTTTCGAAATCTTAAGCTGATCAGCAATTTCTGCAATTTTAAGATTTTCGTAGCGGCTCATCCTGAAAATTTCGCGACAACGTGGAGGAAGGCTTTCAACAGACTGCTCAATCAGTTCGGAAAGTTCTGTTTTTGTCCAAAGATCCTCGTCCATCACAAGAAGATCTGATTCAGGAGCGCGGTTATCAAACTTATTTTTAACTTGCTGACTGCGAAGATGATCAATACAGCGATTTTTCACACATTGAATGAAGTAAGAACGGAAGGATCGAATATCGATGGTTTCACGGTTTTCCCACAATTTCATAAAAACAGACTGCACAATATCTTCCGAAATGGTGGTATTCTTAATAATCTGGTCGGCATACACAACCAAACCCGAATAGTAAAAATTAAATACCAATTCGAAAACTCCCTCATTAGAGTTTTTGATACTCTCAACAAGGCTCTGATCAGTAATAGGTTTGATCTCGTTAACCCTCATTTGGGGAAAGGATTAGTCTTGTGTGTTAGTTAGAAAACAATACATTTTTTTCAACGTCGAATATAACATTTTTATGGCTCGACATTATAAAATGTATTCGTAACACTTAAAATTTCAGTATCTAATTTTTCTTCATGGGTTTTATCGGAACCACCACAATTTCGTATCGGCACTCCTGGCAAATGTACGCCTCGCATCCTGTGCAGGCAAAACAATTGCTGCACGAGCGTTCAAGTTGCTTTTTATCCCATGATTTTCCGCAATGGGAGCATGTAATTGTGGTTATTTCTTCATCCATAGTTGGCCGGTTTGTTCGACTAAAAATCAAAAAGCTTTGATCAGTTTAACCAAGCCAAAAATTACCACCTGGGTAAAAATAATGGTGGCTCCTGAAGGAATGTCGGCAAAATAGGAAACAAGCAATCCGATAAAGGAGGACAGAAAAGCGAACCCAACGGAATAAAACATCATTCGTCCAAAATCGAGTGTGAAAAGGTTGGCAGTGGCCTGCGGAATGGTTAAAAGTGACAGAATCAGGATAATACCAACCACACGAATATTCAGAACAATGGTGAGCGAAATCAGGATCATCAGCAAGTAGTTAAACAAACCTACCGGCAAATCAGAGGTTTTCGCAAAATCTTCGTCGAATGCAATGTACAGTATGGTACGGTAAAAAAGGGTGAAAAATAAAATGATGACAATTGCCAGCGCCAGCATCAGCCAGATTTCGCCAGTTGAAACAGTGAGGATACTTCCGAAAAGATAACTCATCAGGTTGGGTGCATATCCCGGTGTGAGATACACAAATATAATCCCGATGGCCATTCCGAGCGACCACCAGATAGCAATTGACGAGTCTTCGCGTACTTTTCCCTTGCTACTGAAAAGTTGAATGCCCATACCGGATAAAATGGAAAAAATACCGGCTCCTACCAGCGGATTAATGCCAAGGTAATAGCCCATTCCGATACCGCCAAACGAAGCATGAGTTATTCCCCCACTGATAAATACAATGCGGCGCGAAACAATATAAGTACCCACAATTCCACACGAAATGGCAGCCAGCAGCGAAGCCAGAAATGCATTTACAAAAAAATCGTATGAAAACAATTCAATGATGATGTCCATGATGTTCGTGTTCGTCGTGTAATTTCAGTACAGTGTGCGGAATATCTCCGTGGGTAATAATTTGCAACGGGCAGTTGTACGATGCCAGCTGTTCTTCGCTGATAATATTGCTCGGGTGATGGTGCAGGTTGCGGTTTACGCAGGCGATGGTTTTCACAAAAAATGAAATAGTACCCACATCGTGCGAAATCAGCAGAATAGCCATCCGGTCGCTCAACTCTTTTAATTTCAGGTACAATTCGCCTTCAAAATTATTGTCAACATAGGTACTTGGTTCGTCCAATACCAGCAATTCCGGCTCGTTCATCAGTGCGCGGCACAAAAATACGCGTTGCATTTGTCCTCCTGAAAGTTCGCCGATCGACTTATTCCGAAGTGCCGAAATTCCCATTTCCTGAAGCAGTGATTCTGCTTTTTCTTTTTCCCGGGTATTTTTGTGAAACGATGAAAACAAAGCAGTATCTGCCTTTCCGGAACGGACTACATCGAATACCGAAATCGGGAAACGCTTGTCAATCTGGTTCACTTGTGGCAAATAGCCAACATTGGTTTTGTTGATGAGCAGGTTTACTTCGCCAAAAATTGGTTTTATTAAACCCAGAATTGTTTTTATCAGGGTTGTTTTGCCTCCGCCGTTTGGGCCAATCACCCCGATAAAATCGTTTGAAAAAATATCGAGCGATACATTTTCAAGCACTATCTGATTGTCGTAACCAGCCGAAAGGTTTTTTATTTCGAGCAGTTTCTTCATTTTTGAGCGGCTATTTTATCGGTAATATCCTGAAGTTGCTTTTCCCAGTCGTAGTCGAGCGGATCAATAATCACTACTTCTCCCTCTAATTCTCTGGCAAGTTGCTGTGCATTCTCAACATCAAATTCCTTCTGAATAAAAATTACACGGATATTTTGCGCCCGCGCCAAATCCACAATACCTTTTATATGTTTTGGCGAAGGTTCTTTTCCATCAAGCTCAAGCGCTGTTTGTGTCAGCCTAAACTGACGGGCATAATATCCAAGCGCTGGATGAAAAATAAGGATATTCCGGTTAGTCAGCGAAGCAAGTTTTTGATCGATCAATGCAGAAATAGAATCAATTTTCAAGATAAACAGTTCATAATTGGCGTCAAAAACAACAGAATGTTGCGGGAAACCGGCTTTCAATGCATTCAAAGTATTTTGTACCATGATTTTGGCCTCGGCAGGAGCCAGCCAGATATGCGGATCGTAAGCTTCGTGATGGGCGTGCTCGTGACCTTCTTCTTCACATTCGCTTCCGGCGATCGCGTCAATTCCTTCCGAACAATTTACGATGGTAAGGTCTTTATTGATATCAGCCAATTTATCGCCAATTGCATCTTCGAAAGTGAGCAGGCCAATCTGCAGCCAAACTTTCGATTTTGCCATGTCTTTCATTTGAGAAGGAAGTATCGAATAATTGTGCGGACTGGAACCCGGAGGAACCAACACATTCACCTGTAAAAGATCGCCGGCAATCTGATCGACAAAATATTTCTGCGGAAGAATACTGACAGTAACCAGTTCGCGGGCATCCTTTTGCTTTGGCTGACAGGCTGCCAGAAATAAAACTATAATATAAAGGTATTTTTTCATGAACTAACATCTAAAAATTAGGAACTCATTAAACATTCAAAACCAAAGATAGTTTGATTTCCGGGAAAGAAGTATCAATGAAGTGTCATAATTGTGGATTAACTATTTTTCCTCTACCTTTTTTTTGCTTACCACCAGCAGTTTCTTGCCAAAGGGTGGGTACAAATTGTACCCACCCTTTGGCAAGTTCTTTATCACGTTGCCGCATACGTTTGACGTATTGCTTAGGGTCGTTGCTATCGGTTAAAACCGAAACAACATCTTCTACAACAAAATATATTTTTTCAACATTGTCAAGCAGCGGGGTGTCTTTGCGCCTGCCTGTAACTGCATACTGCGATTGACCACTGGTCACTGGTCACTTCTTCGGCGGAACCGGATCATATCCGTGCGTTCCCCAAGGGTGGCATTTAGAAATTCTACGGGCTCCCAGCCAAAAACCTTTGAATGGTCCGTGTATTTTAATGGCCTCAATGGCGTACTGCGAACAGGTAGGTTCGTGTCTGCACGATGCCGGTGTAAACGGAGAAATGGCAAACTTGTAAAAATAGATGGGAAGCATCAGCAACCAGCCAAGTATTTTAAATATGAATTTTCCAATTTGTTGCATAATAACTTATATACCTTAACAGTTCCGAAAAGTCCGGGTGCGGCTCTAAGTCGCGCTCGGACTAATAATTTTGTTCTGATTTAAAGATGCACTTCCGTTCATAATCTTTGCAGCCATCGACTGAACGGTTATTTTCACAACCATTTCAGAAAAATTATCGCGAACAAGCTTGAACTCATCATGCATCGGACAAGGATTTGCACAGTTGCAGTTTTCGAAACCAAAGGCGCAACTGCTGAAAAATTTCTCACCATCGATTGCCTTAATGATTTCAAAAACAGGAAGTTCTTCTTCAGGATGTTCAAAATAGAAACCTCCTCCGCGACCTTTTCCTGCTTTTACTAAATTGTAACGCGTCATGGTTTGCAGCACTTTTGCCGTAAAATGCTCCGGAGAACCGACTTCTGTCGCAATGGTGCGATAACCCGGACGCGTTCCCTGTTGATTCATCATCCATATATAAACCATGGATCGTATTGCATATTCAGCGGCTTTTGATAGCATAGAAGATTTTAAGATTTTCGGTCAAAATTACGCATTAATGAGTTCGCTTTCAAGTTTAAAAGCTTTAATAATCAGAGTCTAAAAATTATTTTACTTTATAGTGGATAAAATAGTCCACAAATATATGCTTTTTATATTTGAATTTATACATTTGCAAAAGAATTGTGGATGTTTATGTCTCCTAAACAAAAATGCTATGGGTACAAAAAAATTATGGATTGGTTTACGGCTGTAATGATTATTACAGCCCAGGATATCAAGGAGGGGCAAAATGTCTGGCAATCAATTGGCGGATTACACAGATTTATTTTCTGCGAGAATCGGTGTAATCTGTGGTTTATTTTTGGCTGCTATCAACGGAAATCTCCACCTTGCTATTGGGTCAATCTTTTTTTTAGTCCCGAACCGAGGCAATGGCGTTACTTTTTTGCCTTTCAGGAGGGTGAACTGTTACTTTTTTTGCTGCGATCATTTTCAGGAATGGCAAAGGTTCTTCCCAAAATTGTTTCCTTTCAAGTGAGAATTGTTTGAGCCACGCATATAAATCATCGTTATTGAATTGCTTACTAATGTCGTGCCCCTGATTGACAAGCCTTGAATATTTGAGGTTTGCATTTTTCTTTTCCAATGCTTTTACCATCACTTCCGACCGGCTGATCGGAATCTGATTGTCAGCAGTTCCATGGAAAACCCAGGTTGGTATTTTGCTAAGGTTGTCGGCCCATTTAACATCTCCGGCTCCGCACATGGGAGAAATGGCAGCAAATCGATCGGGCATGCGGTTGGCAAGCGACCATGTTCCAAAACCACCCATACTCATCCCGATCAAATAAATCCTCGCATCGTCCACCCGCAATTTAGAAGCCACTTCGTCGTAAACCGGATTAAACCAATCTTCCGACGACCAATTCTTTCCCCACGGACATTGCGGGGAAACAACTATGAAGTCAATTTTTTTCCCTGTCTTAAGGTAATATGGCAGTCCGTAACGTTCCAGACTTTTAAGATTTGTACCGCTTGCATGGCGACCATGCAGATAAAAAATGACGGGCCATTTTTTACCGGGTTCTTTGTCGTAATCTTCAGGAACAGATATGAGATAGTTGTATTTTACTTTTTTCAGAGCAGCAGAAGCGTTTGCTTTTTGAGAAGAAATACTCATTGAAATGAGTAGAATAATGCAGAAATAGATGTATGTTTTTATGTTCTTCAATCTTCGTTTTTTATTGTTTTGCTGGTGAAGCTATAAAATTTGCACCACACAACCTGAACTATTAACAAATATTAATAAAAACAAGGAAAGGGAAGACGACAAAAAATGGTCATTCTTCCCTTTCAAATTTATTTCAAAACTGATCGTTATATTCTAAGAATCAGGCTATTCTACTTTTTTAGTTCCTGATAAACCAACGCACTCGCGCCCACAATTGCTGCGTCGCCAGGTTTTAGTTGCGAAGGCAGGATTTTGATCTTATTCTTAAAAGATGTCAGTAAATGTTGCTCCATGCTTTCTTTGGCTGGTTTGAAAATATAGTCGCCGGCGGCGGTTGGCCCTCCAAATAAAAAGATGGCCTCGGGGCTAAGATGGTGAGCGGTGTCAGCAAAACCCTGACCGAGCCATTTTCCTGTTTGTTCGAATACTTCATTGGCCACTTTATCGCCTCTTTCAGCGGCATCGAAAATCATTTTTGAATCGAGTTCATTAAAGGATTTGTCAGCCAGTAAACTATCAGTAGCATTGTATTTTACCATCAGTTCAAAAGCAGTTCGTTTCATACCGGGAGCCGAACAATAGGCTTCAAAATGACCCAGCGCGCCGCAACCGCATAATCTTCCACCCGGAATCAATGTGGTGTGGCCACATTCACCGGCAAATCCATCACTGCCGTAAACAAGGTCGCCATTTACAACAATACCGCTTCCAACGCCGGTTCCAAGGGTGTACATTACAAAGTTTTTCATTCCTTTTGCGCCACCATAAATCATTTCGCCGATAGCTGCAGCGTTGGCATCGTTGGTCAATGCTATTGCCTGAAGTTCAGGAAATTTAAGTTTCAGCAATTTTACAAGCGGAACAATTCCTTTGAAAGCCAGATTGGCCGCATATTCAATCGTTCCGGCGTAATAGTTACCGTTTGGAGCGCCAATCCCGATTCCAAGAATTTCAATTTCAGGATTAACAAGCTTAACCGATTTTATTAATTCATTAATTGCCAGCGATAAATCTTCAATATAAAGATCAACATTTCCATGCGAAGGGGTTGCAATGTTATCTTTCACCATTACATTTCCCAGATCGTCAACCATTCCGATGGCGGTATTTGTTCCGCCAATATCGACACCAATTGCTACTCGTTTCATTCTAATTATTTATTAGGTTTTTTTGGTTATAGATTACAATTCCATCTTATTTTTTGGAAACCGAACAAAATTAAAAATTTAATCCAACTATTTCGGAGTGGCACTAAATTTCAATATAAAAAAGAACGGAACGCCTTGCATTGGTTTTGCAAGAAGTTCCGCTGTATTTTTTATGCTGAAGGTTGTTTATTTCCGTGTCACTTTCACTTTTATGGTAGGATCCAGATTTGCATTCCGGATATCCACTTCATGAATCACATTGGCTGCAATTTCTTTAAAAACCTGTCCGATAATGGAGTTTTCATCGTAAGCCACAGGATTTCCTGAATCGCCACCTTCCCGTATTCCCTGAACAATAGGAACCTGGCCAAGCAAAGGCAATTCAAGTTTCTCTGCCAGTTTCACGCCGCCATCCTGCCCGAAAATGTAGTATTTATTGTCCGGAAGTTCTTCAGGAGTGAACCACGACATGTTTTCAACCAATCCGAGCACCGGAACGTCAACCCCTTTTCCTTTAAACATGTTTACTCCCCTGATTACGTCAGCCAAAGCAACATCCTGCGGCGTAGTTACAATAATGGCTCCGGTTACCGGAACTGTTTGAACCAAGGTCAGATGAATATCGCTTGTTCCGGGAGGAAGATCGAAAAGCAAATAATCCAAAGTTCCCCAGTTTCCATCGGTAATCAACTGCTTCAGTGCGTTCGACGCCATCGGTCCACGCCAGACAACAGCATCTTCGGTAGCCACAAAAAAGCCAATGGAAAGAAAACTCACTCCAAATTTGGTAATCGGCTGAATTCGTTCCTTCCCGTCAACACTAATTCCGGCAGGACGTTGAGCTTCGGAACCAAACATTTTTGGAAGCGATGGCCCGAAAATATCAGCATCAATAAGCCCGACTTTAGCACCTGTTTTAGCCAGCGCGATGGCCAGATTTACTGCAACTGTCGATTTTCCAACCCCACCTTTTCCTGACGCAACCGCAATCAGGTTTTTTACACCTGGCAAAATGGGGCGCTCCATTTGGTGGATCGCCTTGGCTGTGATGTTGCCTTTTATTTCCACTTCAGGACCAATGTAGGTTAAAATTGCTTCTTCACAGGCAGCAATAACCACGGCCATGTTCGGGTCGTCCGAACGCTGGAAAACAAGCGAAAATGTCACTTTTTTTCCTGCAACTCTAATTTCCTGAGCCATATCGAGTGTAACAACATCTTTGTCACTTCCCGGGAAATTCACATTGCGCAATGCATCGGTAATATTCTTGGGAACGATTAATTTACGTGGTATTTCTGTCATATTGTTTTCAATCAAAGTTTTTTGTCATGTCGGAGATTACAATTTTCACAAAGTCAGGCAACTCAATTTTGTTTTGATCCGCAACAACTTTTATTGCGTCATAATACATCACTTCGTCACCTGTCCAATGCAAATCCAGTCGTCTAATATCTTTAGTTGCAATATGATTGTAATCGGTCGGGCTACCCCAGTAACACACCATGCATAAAGAAGGGGATTTTCCTATCAGCCAGTTTTCACAATGCTCACAACTCCTTGATTTTGCTCTATTGCATGAACCACACAAAAGCATAAAATCGACAACATTTCTTGCAATATCAATGTCCCCACCAACTTCATAAGGAACTCTATGATCTATTTGTAAATAACGTTCCTCAAATTCACCGTGACAAATCATACATCTCCCTTTACTCAAATCATAAAGTTTTTTCTTGAACTTTTTAGAGAATGTAATTCGACCAGCAATTCGTTTAGTTTGAATTTGTGTAACATCACCAAACCGATATGCTCCGATTTGTCTTCCTGAAATGTCCGATTTTACCTTAAAAGTTTCAAGTGGAATTCCTGCGTCTTTTACATCCATTGCTGCTCTTGGAGCATGAGTATATCCATACTTGGTCTGTAAATCGTCTGTAGTTATAAAACCATGTTCGAGGATGTGGTCAACAACAACTTTTGCTCTCTTATTTGTTATTGATTTTATGTGTTCTAAAAATTCCTTTGGGTATTTTGTGCTATTTTTAGCCATGAGTTGCAAAAAGGTCTAATTGATAAATTTGTTTACTTGTTACTTTTTGCAAGTCTATTTTGTTGACGAGTGCAGGTGAAAGAAAAACTGCTTCATAAGTGATTTCTTTGCGGTTAAGTAAAGTTGCTTGCGAAGAACGTCCTGCATTAATTTCAATTTTAGTCAAGTTCAAATTGTCAGGAAGTGGATTCCCGTATGTTTTGTCACCTGTTCTACCGTCAAAACTCAATATAAATGGAATGTCATTATTTTTGAGCTCAAATAATGAAACAACGAAGTTGTCAAATTCAATATTACCAGAATAATTAAAGCCACCATTTAGTCCTGTTCCTTGATAAGGAGGATCCATGTATATTAAATCGTCATAAGTTGCTAAGTCAAGAATATTTGAGTAGTCAGTTGAATAAATATCAATTTTTCCTTTTAGCAATTGTGAAACTCTTAAAATGTCATCTCTCATCATTTGTGGGTTTCTTCCAAGTCGTCTTTTGTCGGGGCTTTGATTAAAACCGCCTTGTGAATTATAGCGAATAGCAGCTTTAACGCACTTAGCTAAAAGAAATAAAAGATATTCCGGTTTTCTAGTTTCGTTAAATTTGTCTCTGATTTGGTAATAATATTCTTCTTCATTACCATGCTGTCCATACCAAATGTCGTGGTAATGTTTTATAATTGACTTAGGGTTGTTAATGATATTGTCCCAAAGTTGTGTCAATGGTTCATTGATGACATTTATAATAAAATGAGTTGCTTTAAAGTAAAATGCTGAAGCAATTGTCATGGCTGCAGAACCAGCAAATGGCTCAATAAATCTGTTAAAGTCATCTGGGTAAAACCGCATAATTTGGTCTGCCAAGTTGCGCTTACTGCCTTGATATGGAATTGGATGTGGTATTTTCATCTTTAAAATCTGTCTGGTCAAATGTAACGAAAAATCTGTCTAAACATACTCTTCTGTTTTAAGGGTTGCTCCGTCCCCAAAAATGGTACATAACGTTAAATATCATTTTCTAAATTAACATTTTAGTCCATTGCAAGTTCAGTCAGCGGATTCCAGAAGTGCTTTTCAAAGTCGGTGATCTGATCGTCAACTACCCGAATTCCTTCGGCTTCCAAATATTCCTGCATAGCAGTTGGGGAGCCGAAATGATGTTTGCCGGTGAGCAATCCGTTTCGGTTTACAACCCGGTGTGCAGGTACATATTTCTCCTGAACGTGTGCATTGTTCATGGCCCAGCCCACCATCCTCGACGACTGTGCAGTTCCCAGAAAAGCAGCAATGGCGCCATAACTGGTCACTTTCCCGGGAGGAATCAACCTAACTACCTCATATACTTTTTCGTAAAAAGAAGCCTCCCCCGACCCTAAAGCCTCCCCCCGACCTCCTCCAAAAGAGGGGGAGGAAGAACCGATATCAGAAGGGTAACGTTTTTTCATTGGGTGGTACTTAAAAAATCAAAATTTCAGAATTTTCAGTCGCTAAACTCCCTTCCCTTTCGGGGAAGGGTTGGGGTTGGGGCTTTTTAAGTCTCCCCTGTGGGGAGATTTAGAGGGGCTGTCTTTTATTCTTTCGCGTTTCTCCCGAAACTCCGGTATGGGTCTTTTTCAATTTCAACATCTGGTTCGCGCAACGGTTCACGACGATTGAGCCTGAATGAAAGGTATTTGATGCTCAGTCCGCGATCGAGCCACTGTTTTTCGTAGAAAGTCTGGATCGACAACACTTCATCCAGAATTTCAGAATTGTACAGGTCGTCGGTTTGCCGAACTACTTCGAACTTATTTTCGGCAACCATTGCTTCGGTGTACCGGTACATAAAATTACTGTCCGATTTCAGGTGGATAATCCCGCCCGGAACCATGATCTGCCGGTAACTTTCAATTAAATTGGTCGCTGTAAGCCGTTTGCGCGTTTTTTTCATTTGCGGATCGGGAAAAGTAAGCCAGATTTCGGCCACTTCCGCCTCTTCAAAAAAAAGTTGGATGTTTTCGATGTTCGTTCGCAGAAAACCCACATTTTTCAAACCCAATTCTTTGGCCTGAGTAGCACCCTTCCACATTCTGGCGCCTTTAATGTCGATACCGATGAAATTAAATTCAGGATAATGGCTGGCCAGTTTTACGGTGTATTCGCCTTTGCCGCAGCCAAGTTCAAGAATAACAGGATTATTATTCCAGAAAAATGACTCGCTCCATTTTCCTTTGTATTGAAACCCTTCGGATTGTAATTCTTTGAAAGATACCTGAACCACATTTTCATAAGTTGCCAGATCGGCAAACTTCTTTAACTTATTCTTCCCCACAACTCGTTTTTTAGTAAGTTTTTTCAATGCGGATTCCTATGTCGCGAATTCCTTCCAGCACATTGTCGCGCATTCCCTGTTTTATCTGGAAAGTATATTCTCCCTTGTGCGGAAAGTAAATACTGCTTTTGTAAAGAATTTGATTGTCATGCAAATCGCCTAAACCACTCCCCTTCCAGCGGCCGGAAGCTTCGGCCAGCGAAAATTCGACTGTGTCGATTCGTGTAATTCCATCGGGCAAGCCAACTGAAAGAAAAAGCCAGAGATTGCTGTACTGATAGGTTCCCTTGTTCCGGATATTTACATACCAATTGTGATTCCGAATGGTATCGGTAAGTTCAACTTTGAAAACGACCACTGAATCTTTGTTCCATCCGTTTTCGCCCAAAGTCTGGTAGGATTCAAATACCCGTTTCCGGTCGCATGAAATAATTCCTAGAATCAGTAAAATACTAAATATTGTAATAAATGTTTGTTTCATGCTTTTGGTTTGAAATTTCTACGGTGCCCACCACCATTGTGTTTTTTTACCTTTGCCCGCTTCGGATCGTCAAAGCGTGTGATTGTATCTTTCGAAGAACCCGCTTCAAAGCCAATCTTCTCTACAATTGGTTTTGATTCAAAATCGTCGGCCAGTCGTGGAACTTTGGTGCCTTGCTTGTTCAGGCGAATGATTTCCTTGACACGGTCAACCGAAACAGGAAAAAACATTCCGCCCTGTTCGCCTACTTTTGTGTACCAGAAAATACGCTTTAAAATATCTGATTTCTGAAACCGGAATGTTCCGTTTTCAGTTTCAAGCTGAATATTGGTTGATGGAAAGTCCTTCTGTGCATCAAGGTAAGTATCCACCTCATAATTGAGACAACATTTGAGCTTCCCGCACAAACCGGCCAGTTTTTGAGGGTTCAGCGAAATATCCTGATAGCGTGCAGAATTGGTGGTTACAGAAACGAAATTGCTGATCCATGAGGCACAGCAGGTTTCTCGTCCGCAGGGGCCAATTCCCCCGATACGCCCGGCTTCCTGGCGTGCCCCGATCTGTTTCATCTCGACCCGTATTTTAAACGTGTCGGCCAGTACTTTGATGAGCTGACGAAAATCCACCCGGTCGTCGGCCAGGTAATAAAAAATTGCTTTCGTCCGGTCGCCCTGATATTCCACATCGCCAATCTTCATGTCGAGCCTCAGTTCGTTTGCAATCTGGCGCGACCGCAACATTGTTTGATGTTCAAGTGCAATGGCTTCCTTCCATTTATCGATGTCGGCAGGTTTGGCTTTCCGGTAAATTTTGCGCAAATCACCGTTGATGGTAGTGACCTTGTGCTTTTTCATTTGCTCCAGAACCAAATCGCCGGTAAGGGTCACAATGCCAATATCGTGTCCGGGACTGGCTTCAACGGCAATAATATCGCCCTGTGCCAGTTGCAGGTTATTTACATTCCTGAAATAATCTTTTCGTGTATTCTTGAACCTGACTTCGACCAAATCAGTCGAATTGGAATTATTGATGACATCGTTAAGCCAATCATAGACATTGAGCTTTGAGCAGGTGCCTCCGTGGCCATTGCAACAACCGCGATCAACTAAATTAAGATCATCCATAATCGTAAATATTGCTATTTAAAATATTAATTCCTGTTGCAAAAATAGTTATAAAAGCCGACAAAAACGGCCGCTTTTTTCTCCTGAATGTGCCTCCCGATCTGAACATTGAGACTGATCACTGCTCACTATTTCCTGATCAGTTTGGTAATTTTAAATGCCACATCGGTAAAAATAATCTTTGCATTTCCATTCATCCCAATATGGTTAAAAGCCGTTTCGAAAACTTCAGTAAGTTCAATGATGTTTCGTTCGTTGATGAAAGGTGAAAACCGTTTCGAGAATTCTTCTTCCTGTTCATTCATGAAAGTAAGGTCTTTGTTCTTCAGGTTGTATATGAAATTCTCGCGCAAAATCATCAGGAAATAGTTCAGGAGATTTTTCTGTTTTTCGCGGCCAATACCTGCCACCTGTTCAACCCATTTAAACAGGTCGGTGAATTTTCTTCCGTAAGAAGTCCTCATCAGTTCCTTAAATCGTTCGAGGTTGAAAAGCGTTTGTTCATCGGGCTGAAGCAATTCCAACGCTTTGCCGTAATTGCCCCGGGCAAGGTGTACAATGTTCCTTACATCAACACCTTCGGCTTCCGGCAATGCCTCAATCGCCTTTGCAAGTGAAGCCGGGTCAATGGGAGGAATGATAATCAACTGGCATCTCGAACGGATGGTGCTGATGATGTCTTCCTCGTTTTCCGTAATCAGGATGAATAAAGTTTTTACCGGCGGTTCTTCTATCATCTTCAGCAACTTATTGGCACAAGCCACATGCATTCTTTCGGGCAGCCAGATAATCATCACCTTGTATTCCGATTCATACGATTTCAGGTTAAGTTTCCGGATAATTTCTTCGCTTTGGTGCGCATAAATCAAACCCTGCGCATTTTCAACCCCAATCTGGTCGAACCATTGGTCAATATTGAAATACGGGTTCTTACCGATCATCATTTTCCAGTCTTCCAGAAAATTGTCTGAAACAGGCTTGTCGAATTTTTTGGTTTTTATCACCGGAAACACAAAATGAATGTCGGGATGAATCAGTTTCCGGTATTTTTTGCACGAAGGACATTCGCCGCAGGAGTCGTTTGGCTGACGGTTGGTACATGCAACATATTGTGCATAGGCAATGGCAAGTGCCAGTTTTCCAGTCCCTTCAGGCCCGGCAAAAAGCTGGGCATGGCTTACTCTTTCTCCCTGAACCGACTGGATCAGCCGTTCTTTGGTGGCAGTTTGTCCGATAACTTCTTTAAAAAACATACAGGTAAAATTGTGGAGTTCCAAAAATAACAATTCCTGCCGCGAAAACCAGTCTCGACTGACATTTTACCCAAACATTAAATTCAGGAAAGCAAAACGAACCGAAACCCAAACACACTGATATATTCTTTATATTTGAACTGAATTTTTGTAACGCTAAAAAAAACAAATATGCAAACTATTGAAAACTATGATTTCGCTGGCAAAAAAGCACTTATCCGTGTTGATTTCAACGTGCCACTCGACGAAAATTTTGTAATTACTGACGATACCCGTATTCGGGCGGCTCTATTAACCATCAACAAAGTAATTGCTGAAGGTGGTTCTCCTATTATCATGTCGCACTTTGGCCGTCCGAAAGCCGGACCTGAAGCCAAATTTTCAATGTGTCACCTTGTTGGTCATTTAGCCGAACTGCTTGGTAAAGAAGTAAAAATGGCTCCGGATTGCATTGGCGAAGAAGTACAGGCAATGGCAAAGGCTTTAAAACCTGGCGAAGTTCTGTTGCTCGAAAATCTTCGTTTTCACAAGGAAGAAGAAAAAGGCGACGAAGCTTTTGCTGAACAATTGGCTGCCAATGGCGATTGCTGGATCAACGATGCATTCGGAACTGCTCACCGCGCACACGCTTCGACTGCTGTTATTGCCAAATTTTTCCCGAACGACAAAATGTTTGGCTACCTGATCGAAAGCGAAATTGCCAGTTTGGACAAAGTATTGAAAAACCCGCAACGTCCGTTGACTGCAATTATGGGCGGAGCCAAAGTTTCGTCGAAAATTACCATCATCGAAAACCTGCTCGACAAAGTTGACAACCTGATCTTGGGCGGCGGTATGACTTATACTTTCGTGAAAGCTCATGGCGGTGAAGTAGGAAATTCAATTTGCGAATTGGAATACCTCGATACTGCCCTGGCAATTGAGAAAAAAGCCGCCGAAAAAGGGGTGAAAATATTTATGGCTACCGATGTGGTTGCTGCTGACGATTTCAGTCCGACAGCCAATACCCAGGTTGTTGATGCAAGTGCAATTCCGGCAGGATGGCAGGGATTGGATGCAGGGCCGAACAGTATTGCCATGTTTAAAGATGTAATCGAAAATTCAGGAACAATACTTTGGAATGGTCCGGTGGGTGTTTTCGAATTTGAGAAGTTTGCTGTTGGCTCAAAAGCAGTGGGCGAAGCCATTGTAGCTGCTACTTCAAAAGGAGCTTTCTCGCTGGTTGGTGGCGGCGACTCTGTGGCCTGTGTCAACCAGTTTGGTTTTGCCGATGGTGTTTCATACATCTCAACTGCAGGTGGTGCATTGCTCGAATACCTCGAAGGACAGGTTCTTCCGGGTGTTGCAGCAGTGAGAGGCGAATAAGAAGAAAGCCCCCTCCCAACCTCCCCCGAAGGGTGAGGAGTAAGAGTCGTTTTTATCAATATTAATGAAATACTGAAAACCCGGGGAAATTCTCCGGGTTTTTTAATTGAATTTTCTGAACTTCTTTTGTTTTTTTACGTTCCACAGTTCAAAACCTTAAATCTATAAACTATGAAATGCAATGTAGGATTAACTGACCGGGTAATTCGAATTGTAGCAGGAATTGGACTTGCCATCGGGGGTGTCATTTTCGAAAGTTACTGGGGACTTATTGGTGTTGTTGTATTGGCAACCGGCGTTTTCAGGGTTTGTTTGCTTTATTCAGCTTTGGGAATAAATACCACGGAAAAGGAATTGTAAGATCGCGATTCCTTTCATCAAAATCAAGTGCAAAATTCCTATGGCTGACCAAACATCCGAAAGAAAAATTATTCAATAAATTTGTGCGAAAACAACAAGATGGATATTCAAGCTGAGAAATTGGAAATTATGAAGATGCTTTTGGAAACAGATAATCCGGGGATTCTCAATTCAATTAGAAAAATCTTTGAAAAAGAGCTTAAAGTTGATTTTTGGGAAAACATTTCCACCGATCAAAAAGATGATATTCTTAAAGGTATTGAAGAAATTGAAAATGGAGAGTTCGTTGATTATGAGAATTTCATCAACAAGCATAAATAATGAGTCGAAAGATTAAACTTTCCCGAAGATCGAATGAAATATCAATAGATATTAACCGAAAGGGAGTTTGAAATTGAATCAAACTCCCTTTTTTTACTCAGCAGGTGACTTTGAGTCACCTGCTGAGTTGCAGTTTGCAGCAGATGTCTGCTTTATTTTGGCATCGGATAACCGACTAATTTTGCCAGGTTTTTTTCTATTTCATGCTCCGGATATTCATAATCCGATAATTGGCCGGTCATGTATTTGTCATATCCAACTAAATCCATCAGGCCGTGTCCGCTGAAGTTGAAAAGTATCACTTTCTCCTTGCCTTCTTCCTTGGCTTTCAAAGCTTCGCGAATGGTTGCCGCAATGGCATGGGTGGTTTCAGGAGCAGGAATAATTCCTTCGGTTCTCAAAAACAACAAGCCAGCTTCAAAACATTCGCTCTGGTGAATGGCCTGTGCTTCCATCAGTCCGTCGCGCAACGCAGCACTTACAAGTGGAGCCATTCCGTGGTATCGCAAACCACCGGCGTGGATTGGTGCAGGAATAAAGTTGTGCCCCAAACTGTGCATGGCCATCAGCGGGGTCATTTTGGCCACATCGCCGTGGTCGTAAATAAACGGAGCTTTGGTTAATGTTGGGCAGGAGAATGGTTCAGCGCCAATGATCTGAATATCGGCACCGTTAATTTTATCGTACATAAACGGGAACGACAGTCCTGCGAAATTACTTCCACCGCCACAACAGCCAATAACAATGTCCGGTTTTTTAATCCCGACTTTTGCAAGTTGCTTTTTAGCTTCCTGTCCAATGATGGTCTGGTGCAGCATCACATGATTCAAAACCGAACCCAAAGCGTAGCGGGTTTTTCCGGTCGGATCGCTCACTGCCTCTTCGATGGCTTCTGAAATGGCAATTCCCAAACTTCCGGGAGTATCAGGATATTCAGCCAGAATATCGCGGCCAGCTTGTGTTTCCATACTTGGACTGGCAACACATTTTCCGCCCCATGTTTGCATCAGAATTTTGCGGAAAGGTTTCTGATCGAAACTTACCCGCACCATATAAACTTTACATTCAATTCCGCCAATTTGTGCGCAGGCATAAGAAAGTGCCGATCCCCATTGTCCGGCGCCGGTTTCGGTAACCAGTTTCTTTATGCCGAATTGTTTGTTATACCAGGCCTGAGGTACAGCAGTATTGGGTTTGTGACTTCCGGCTGGCGAAACACCTTCGTTCTTGTAATAGATTTTTGCCGGAGTTCCCAGCGCGGCTTCCAGTTCGTATGCGCGAATCAGCGGACTTGGTCTCCATTGAAACAGTATCTGACGGATTTCTTCCGGAATGTCAATCCAGCGTTCCTGCGAGACTTCCTGTTCGATGAGGTTCATCGGGAAAACAGGAGCGAGCATTTCAGGTGAAATAGAAATACCGCCAGGCCCAAGAGGTGGGTTCAACGGTGTGGGAAGATCGGGTGCAAGGTTGTACCATTGTTTTGGCATTTCCGATTCGTCGAGGTAGATTTTCTTTTGTCTGGTCATGATGTCAATTTTAAAAGTTATTTAGTCGTTATCTTATATTTTGATGATGGTTATAAACATTTTAAAAGTCACATAGCGGGATTTAAGCGGTTTTAACAAAAAATGGGACTTGCTGCAAAATGCATCAAATCCCATTTCCCGACCTTTACGAACGCAAATTAATATGACTTTCCCACGTTTCATTCTTAATGTTACGCCAGTTCCATTCTTTTCCGTATAGAGGTGAATTGTACATATCTGTGTTTAAAAGGCGATTAAAAGTAAAACTATATTTCCAGTTTTCAAGTAGAAAAACCACCGATTTGATAGTTTTGAATCATTCTTAATTACAATCAGGAGTTTTATGGAAAAATTTCTGCCATGATCATTTCTGAAACAATTATTTTTCTGAACTGATATTTTGAGTTCCTTTGCATGCAATAGATTGCAGATTTCTCAGTAAAAAAAATTATGCAGGACGTATTGAAATTCAAAAACTTTATCGGATCAGTCCACTTTAGCGCTGATGATGGTATTTACTTCGGAAAAATCGAAGGCATCAAAGATCTTGTCACATTCGAAGGTGCAACTGTTGATGAGCTTGAAAATAGCTTTCAATCTATGGTTGAAGCACACATCAACGATAGTAAAACCGTAGAATAGTCTTCGGTATTTTTGAATTGAAAATAGTTAGTGTATTTTTGCAGCCCATTTGTATAGATAGAAAATCATGAGTAAACAGATCGTTGTCAGTGGCATCAGGCCAACCGGAAATTTGCATCTCGGAAATTATTTCGGTGCCGTGCGTAGTTTTTTGAAAATGCAGGAAGATTACAACTGCTACTTTTTTATTGCAGATATTCATTCGCTCACAACACATCCTACTCCGGGCGATCTTCAGTCGGGCGTGAAACAAGTACTAGCCGAATACCTGGCTTGCGGTATCGATCCTGAAAAAGCGACCATTTTTATACAGAGCGATGTAACCGAAGTGGTTGAACTCTATACTTTTCTGAACATGAATGCCTATCTGGGCGAACTGGAACGAACCACTTCTTTCAAGGATAAAGCCCGTTCAAATCCTGAAAATGTGAATGCCGGATTGCTTACCTATCCGGTTTTAATGGCTGCCGACATTATTATTCACAAAGCTGAATATGTACCGGTAGGAAAAGATCAGGAGCAAAACCTGGAAATGGCCCGCAAATTTGCCGGTCGTTTTAACCGGATGTACAACTGCGAATTGTTTCCAATCCCGCAGCCATTTACGTTCGATGGTGGCGATATGATTAAAATTCCGGGTCTCGACGGAAGCGGCAAAATGGGCAAATCTGAAGGAAACGGAATTTTCCTGTTTGAAGATCCTAAAGACATTCGTAAAAAAGTGATGCGCGCTGTGACCGATGCCGGCCCAACCGAGCCCAACAGCAAAAAAGCCGAAGCCGTTGAAAACCTTTTCACACTGCTAAAAATCATGTCGAAACCTGATGTGGTGGATCATTTCGATGCAGCATACAACGATTGCAGCATCCGTTACGGCGACCTGAAAAAACAACTGGCCGAAGATATCATTGCTTTTACTTCACCCATCCGCGAACGGATTCTGGAAATCCTGAAAGACGAAGCATATCTGGGCAAAGTGGCCAGAATGGGCGCCGAAAAAGCCCGCGAATCGGCTCAGGCAACACTGAAAGAGGTAAAAGAGAAAATAGGGTTCAAGAGATTGTTCTAATCCTCAAAATATTCATTCTATAGTCAGGGTTTCACTCCAAAGTGAAGCCCTGATTTGTTTTAAACCCATCACTCACCTATTTGGTATGGCCTTCCTTATAAAATACTGCAAAATATCTGGAAAACAAAGTCTTATCTTCGTTAATATTATGCTCTTAAACATACACTTTGGAAGGCAACCTTCTGGTTGCTTTTAGCATCTGTATTATATGTTTATTTAACTTTGATCAACTTTTAAATAATTTAACCAAATGGAACGAGCGCCACCCAAATTCTTCAATTTATTGTCGAAAGCCGAGAAACACAAAATCAATACACAACTTTTAAAGACTAATATTATGAATATACCAAAGAAAATATTTTTTTGTGCACTACTATTCGCAGGTAAAATGAATCACACAAGTACTAATTTTTATCTTAAAAAATTACCATGAACAAACAAAAATTAATTTACCGTAGTGCCGGGCTACAGGTTTTGCTGCTAACTGCATTACTTTTTATGAACAGCCAGAAAGCCACGGCACAAAAAGATCCAACTGAAAATAAATTATCAAAGTATGAACTCTCCATTGATCTGGTTCCTATAATTGATGAGGGTCGATTTGGCAAAATTTACTTTAAAATTAAAAAATTTGATGGAGAACAAGAGAAGGGAGCCTTTCGGTTGGGGGTTTCTAAAGGAACCTATATGCTATGGAACAATGACGAATCTACAAACCCTGAAGGTGTTACCACCTCATATGATAAACATTCACATTTCGAAACAGGTTTGTTCCTTGGATATGAGAAATACAAAAAAATAGGGCCAGTGCTGACTTATTACGGCTTAGACATTAAAGGTTGGCATTTTAAAGACCATCATACTCCACAGAATTATACTGACGATCAGGGAATAATTACTATGGGTATATGCCCATTTTGGGGTATTAAACATTATTTGCTTAAAAATCGGGTTTCAACTTCTTTTGAAATTGGCTGGGAAAACAGTTTTAGCAAGAATAAAAACCAGTACGATGGAATGACAACTTATTTTACTCTGTCAGAACTTCAATTGCCTTATAACTTTACAATCAATTATCATTTTTAAAAACACTTAATCATGAAATTAAGATCATTAACAATAGCATTGCTTGCCACTTTTCTTACCATACAAAACCTATTTGGAATAGAAACTATCACTATAAATTCTCCGGCAACTACTGATGTATGTAATTTATCTCAAATAACTTATTCTACCACTTTAACTGGGTTGAAGTCGGGTGCATCATATTCTGCAAGTTGGATTGCAACTAATGGAACCACTAACGAAGAAACAATTAATGGGGTCAAAGTAACATGGGGAGCAACAACTACATCTAATAGTGGTACATTAAAAGTTCAATTAAAAAATTCGAATAATGTCGTTGTAGCCACATCAAATGAAATAAGCTTCACTATCAAATCCATCAAACACATCAAGACCCAGACAACCTTGTTTGGAATTGGTGGTGGAGTGTATACAATTGACCCATGCCTGTCAGGAACTTTATATCTGGAAGCAGCAGATATTCTGGTGCCAGGCAAAGGAAATCCACCACAAGAAGTTTTTAACTGGAAGTGGC
>JAUYEQ010000690.1 GCA_030691295.1 Bacteroidota bacterium | reverse complement strand
CCTGTGAATTGCTTGGCATCCCTGAATCCAAATTCTATTTGGAACCGGGTGTGATAAATATCGATTACATCAATTGGGGCTTGCATAGTATCGGTTGAAAACAAAAGACGGTAAGTTGTTTTTCCTTTTATCAGGAGCTGTTCGACAACCAGTAGAATGTTTCTTCCAAGAGCTTTGGAATATACAATCCCTGAGTATGCAATTATTCCTTTGTCGTTCTCAACTTGATTGAAATGTTCGGGGCTCAAGTTTCTGACATCAACTTTTCCCCCATATTTTGCTGGCCGGCCTCTCTGTCCAGTCTTGGGTCGCACTGGAAGATAGGTCAAGTCCGCATCGTTCCGAAGTTTGCTTATCAGGTGAAGGGAACATAGCAGAATCTTATCGACAAAGTTTCTCTTGGAGAAATATGCATCTGCAACAACATATCGGGCAATGGATAGTATCTGTTTAATGTATTTCTTGATAACCCCCGCATACCAATCGATTAACGATAGGTCGTTATCTTGAAGACAGTTTGTCGGAGGCGTTTGTACGGCATCCAAATGGAAACTTAACCTGGTGTCGGCATCGATTACAGAAAGCCCAAGAATTTCAATCCCCCGGAGAGCCCTGCCGGCACAACCCGACCAGAAGTACCCGATTCCAGGAGTTTGCTTACCTGACTTAGGAATGAAGCTCGGGTCAAAAGCAATGGCGATGCGGGTGCCTATCCAAGGCATTGATAAAGCTTTATTAAAGCCAAAGAAGTCAAACCCTTGCTCGAACTGACGGCGGAAGCGTTGTTCGCCAAAAAGGCTGTATCGGCCTAACTGGAGGAAGTTAATCCGTGAAGGAATACTCAGGTATAACATGAAAATTTCAATCATAAAATCTCGTCTGCATTTATTGAGCTTTATTGTAGAAACAGATAAAGCATCAAGAACAATTTTTGAATATAAAACATAAATCGCAGGGGTGGCCATAATTAAAGTAATTAACTGGTAATTAATACTTTAAAGATACAAATCCCTGCGGTTTTAACCTAACAAATAATCAGTTATTTTGCTGTAAATCAGATAAATAACTAAGTTTTAAACGAAGCATTGAAGATATAACGCCAACAAATTAATAATATTGTAACAAGCCGATTAATTTTTTGTCAGGCACAAATTTTTCTTTTCAATCATTTTCCGAAGATTAATCAATGCATACCGCATACGTCCCAAGGCTGTATTAATACTGACATCTGTCAAATCAGCGATTTCCTTAAAACTAAGTCCCTGAAAATGACGCATCATGATTACCTGTCGCTGATCGTCAGGCAACTCCTCGATCAGGAGGCGCACATCACTGGTAATTTGCTCATAAACAAGTTTGTCTTCAATATTTTCTTCCGAATACTTTGGAGAATTGAAAAGATCGATGCTGGAATCATCGTTTGAAGTTGTACTCAGTAATTTTTCCTTTCTGAAATGATCGATGATCAGATTGTGGGAAATACGAAGCACCCAGGAAATAAATTTACCATTCTCAGTATATTTTCCGGTTTTCAACGACCGGATTACTTTTATAAAAGTATCCTGAAAAATATCTTCGGCAAGATGATGATTCTTTACAATGAGTACAATGTAGGTAAAAACTCTCTTTTTGTGGCGGTTAATAAGGAGTTCAATTGCAGCCTGGTCGCCATCAACGAATTGTTTTACGAGCGAATCATCGCTCAGATCTTCTGTTCTGAACATTACTCTAAATTATTATGTGACTGTTTGTTTCAGTAATTAAAGAGTATAGTTCTGTCGATAGGCTGCCTTTTTTGAATTAGAGTTAAACAATTTACTAATTTTGCGATTGTAAAAATGAACCAATTATTTCAGAAAAACAAATTTTTTGCAATTATTATAACATAACGAATGAGTTTATCTTCAAATAACACACCTTACATCCAAATAAAGGGTGCCAGGGTGCACAATCTTAAAAACATTGATCTTAAAATCCACCGAAATAAATTAATTGTAATCAGCGGATTATCAGGTTCAGGAAAATCGTCGCTCGCCTTCGACACGCTTTATGCAGAAGGTCAGCGCAGGTATGTGGAAAGTTTATCATCGTATGCACGTCAGTTTCTGGGCCGGATCAATAAACCGGAAGTCGATTATATCAAAGGTATTCCTCCGGCAATTGCCATCGAACAAAAGGTGAATACGAGAAATCCACGCTCAACAGTTGGTACCTCAACCGAAATTTACGATTATCTGAAACTTTTATTTGCCCGGATCGGAAAAACGATCTCCCCCATTTCAGGAAAAGAAGTCAAACAGCACCATGTAAGCGATGTCACAAATTTCATACAGTCCTTTCCTGAAAATACACGATTCCTGATCGGCTCTCCTTTGAAATTGAAGAACGGGCGTACAATGCTTCAGGAAGCAGAATTATTGCTGCAACAAGGTTTTTCGAGACTGGAGATTGACAACGAAATCCTGAAAATCGATGAACTTCTGAAAGAAAACAAAGAGGTTAAATGCGGAGATTCTGCCTGTAACATTGTAATTGACAGGGCAACGGTATCAAATGAGGAAGACAATATGAGCCGGATTGCGGATTCGGTACAAACCGCCTTTTTTGAAGGACATGGCGAATGTGTGGTTAAAATTTATGTTGAAACAGAAGTCAAAGAGGAACATTTCTCGAACCTTTTTGAAGCCGACGGAATCGAATTCGAAGAGCCTTCGGTACACATGTTCAGCTTTAACAATCCTTTGGGAGCCTGCAAAACCTGCGAGGGATACGGAAAAGTGATCGGCATTGATGAAGATCTGGTAATTCCGAACAAATCGTTGTCCGTTTATCAGGAGGCGGTCGCCTGTTGGAAAGGCGACAAAATGAAAGAATGGAAAGACGAGCTCGTCAATTCCGCCGAAAAATTCAACTTCCCCATCCACAAACCTTTTTACGATTTAAGTGATGAACAGAGAAATCTGCTATGGGCCGGGAACAAGTATTTTCAGGGGCTGAACCAATTCTTCAAGATGCTCGAAGAAAATACCTATAAAATACAATACCGCGTAATGCTTTCGAGATACAGGGGAAAAACCAACTGTCCGGATTGCCTAGGCACACGACTTAAAAAAGAAGCCGGTTATGTAAAAGTCGGAGGAATATCCATCCAGAATCTGGTTTTACTTCCGATCAATGAATTGACAGTTTTCTTTGCAAACCTGAAGCTTACGGAATACGAAACCAAGGTCGCAGAACGCATTCTGACAGAAATAAACAATCGTCTCGATTTTCTGAATGATGTAGGTCTTGGCTATCTTTCCCTGAACCGGCTTTCTTCCACCTTGTCGGGAGGCGAATCGCAACGAATCAACCTTGCAACTTCGCTCGGAAGCAGCCTCGTAGGTTCCATGTATATTTTAGATGAACCCAGCATCGGACTGCACTCAAGAGATACAGCGCGATTGATACGCGTTTTGCGTAAATTGCAAAAACTGGGCAATACGGTTTTGGTGGTTGAACACGACGAAGAGATAATCCGGTCCGCGGATGAAATCATTGATATCGGCCCGCTGGCGGGGCGATTGGGCGGCGAAGTAGTCTTTCAGGGAACGCACGAAGAACTTGAAAGCTCCTTAGAAAGTATGACGGCCAAATACCTGACTGGAAGGGAGAAAATAGAAATACCGCAGACCCGGAGAAAATGGAACAATTACATTGAAATAACCGGCGCCCGCGAAAACAACCTGAAAAATGTATCGGTAAAATTTCCCCTCAATACTATTTGTGTTGTGACCGGCGTAAGTGGTTCCGGAAAATCATCACTTGTCTCTAAAGTTCTGTACCCGGCGCTTGCGAAGATGTTTGGCGGTTTCAGCGAAAAAACCGGGCAACACGACCAAATAAGGGGCGACATTAACCTGATTACATCCATTGAATTTGTTGATCAGAACCCGATCGGAAAATCATCCCGATCAAACCCTGTCACTTACCTGAAGGTTTACGATGAAATTCGCAAATTATACTCCGAACTTCAAAGTTCAAAATTCAACGGATTCAAACCATCACATTTTTCGTTCAACATTGAAGGCGGAAGGTGTGAAGAATGTCAGGGAGAAGGCGAAATTACAGTCGAAATGCAGTTCATGGCCGATGTTCACCTTGTTTGCGAAAGCTGCAAAGGGAAAAGGTTCAGGGATGAAATTCTGGAAATTACCTTTGAAGGAAAAAACATTTTCGATATACTGGATTTAACTGTCAACGAAGCAATTGATTTCTTTGGAAGTCAAAAATCAACTTCAGCAAAAAAAATAGCAAGGCTGCTGAAACCACTTCAGGATGTCGGTTTGGGCTACGTAAAACTCGGACAATCGTCGAGTACCTTGTCGGGCGGTGAAAGCCAGCGCATCAAACTTGCCTCTTTTCTGGCAAAGGAAAAAGGAAGCCCTTCCCTGTTTATTTTCGATGAACCAACCACGGGCCTGCATTTTCACGACATCCGCAAACTGCTCGACTCTTTCAACGCACTGATTGCCAGGGGACACAGCATTATCATTATTGAGCACAACCTGGACGTAATAAAATGTGCCGATTGGGTGATTGACATAGGGCCCGAAGGAGGAAAAGATGGCGGAAGGATTATTTTTGAAGGTAAACCTGAAGATCTGGTATATATTCAGGAATCATATACCGGCGCAGCATTGAAGGAGAAATTGAATTAAAGGATGGGAAAATTCTTCTCTTTATATTGGGATAAAGCCCTGAATCACAATGCAATTTCATATCCGTCACATAAATGTGACGGCAAAGGATACAGTTTTGAATAATGCTTTCTGGTATATATTTGCATGAAACAAAACCACTAAATTATCTCAAATTCTCATCTAATGAGCTGATATCCTTTGCCGTCTGGCTTTAGCCGACGGATAAATAAATAATCAAAGCCATATTAGAAGCCAAAAAGAGGCTGGAACTTTCGATCCAACCTCTTCGCAAAAAGAAAATATTTTTCTTATACACGTTTTTCTTTGATACGGGCTTTTTTGCCGGTAAGAGAACGTAAATAATACAATTTTGCCCTGCGGACGCTACCTTTTTTGTTCACTTCAATCAGGTCGATAAATGGCGAATAAAGAGGAAAAATCCTTTCAACACCAATACTTCCAGACATTTTGCGAACAGTAAACATTTTGGTAACTCCTTCACCTTTTACCTGAATAACTACGCCACGGTAGTTCTGAATACGCTCTTTGCTTCCTTCACGAATCTTGTAATGAACAGTGATTGTATCACCTGCTTTAAATGATGCATGTTCTTTTGTTTCAACAGCAAACGCGTTTTGTGCTACTTTAATTAAATCCATTGCTATAAGTTTTAGTGGCAATATTACATCAAATCAATGAGTAAGAGATTGCTGAAATGTGGCGCAAAAATAATAAAATTATTCGTTCCACAACTTCCATTCCCAACAAAATCTATTGTACACCTAAAAAATCAATGACTTGGTGCCCCAATCATTTTCAGATGATCGCCGGTGCTGTCAACAATTATTTTTTTCCACCACTCAGGATAACCTGGCTGGCTCGGACCTACAGGCATTCCAGTCTCTGAACGTTCAAAAACGCCATCTTTTTCTTTTTTGATGTTTCCATCAACAAATTTAACAATAAGGTACTGTGATAATTTCTTCCATTCCTGAGTCATTCCATTTGCCTGATTGACAGAATAATCTGTCAGAAACTGAAGCGCTTCCTTTTTCTTTCCGGCATTCCAAAGACTTTGAGCAGCCATGTCAACACTTGGTGTGTATGCGACAAATTTATCTTCCAGATTCTTCTGAACTTTCAACACTTCAGGAATCATGGCATCGTAACGAAGGTATGCGAAATTCGAAACTGTATTAAATGTCCAGAAGGCAGAGGTTTCTGACCAGGTAAGCAAATCGCCGTTTCCTTCCTTAAAGCACTCCGGAATTTCAGTTATTCCGCAGTACATAGGAGCATAAACGGTACTGTAAGCATCGTCAACGCCAAACCAAAGAATTCCGCCAATCGGATTTGGCAACCATGAACGAGATTGTGACACAAATGAGAAACCGGTCTGCTGGGTTGAAATAGCTCGTTCGTTTACGTAGTCAACCGAATCAACTTTAAAAGTTAAAGGACGCCAGCGATAAGGCAATTTGAAAGGACCTGCACCGGCATCTTTGGTCATGTCCAACGCTGTTCCCTGGTAATGATCGCGCATCATTCCCATTACATCCTGAACGGTCAGTTTTTTATCAGGCTTAATCCATAAAGGCATCCGGTTAGATGGAAATTTATTATCACCACCATGTTTCACAATTCCGAGTGCATATTCTTCGTATTGTTTCATTCCTGAATTTACCTTATTAAAACCGGCAAATACACGGGCATCGCTAAAACGGGCACCACTGAAATCAACCGGGGCATAAACATCGGAAAAACTAAAATCTTTGTTGAGCCCATCGAACCATCCTTTTTCGCGAGCAAATGAGATAACATCCTTTGCAAACAAACAATTTGCCGGGTCGTTCATCGGGAAAGTTGTGATGCGTGCCTGATTGGCATGACCGCTGATATATCCGTCGGGAATGCGCTGGGCAACCCAAACGGCACCTTTTTCGCCATTGCCTTTGCCTATCATTTCCATGATCCAAACTTCGTTGGGATCAGAAATTGAAAATGATTCGCCTGAACTTGCATAGCCATATTTGTCCATAAGATCAGCAATGACTTCAATGGCTTCGCGGGCGGTTTTGGCACGTTGCAATGCAACATACATCAGGCTGCCGTAATCCATAATTGCACCCGATTGTGTGGCCAATTCTTCGCGTCCACCGTAGGTAGTTTCACCAATGGCCACCTGAAATTCGTTCATATTGCCAACAACGCTGAAAGTGTGGGCGACCTGGGGTATTCTTCCCAAAAATTTACCGGTATCCCACTCATAAATGTCCCGCATCGTATTGGCAGGATAATCTTTTGCCGGCTGAAAATACAATTCACCATACAAAGTATGTGAATCAGCGGCATAGGTAATCATCGTAGAACCATCGGCAGATGCGCCTTTGGTAACCAGAAAATTGGTACAAGCCAGCGAAACCTGGATGCCCAATACTGCCGTCAGTATAGACAGTATAGCAATGCATTTATAATTTCCAATCATGTTCTGTATTTTTGTTTTAACTTTTTCGTCCGGCAAATATATCAGAAAAAAGGACAAAGAAAAGGGATATAAATCAGGATGGTAGTGTTTGATAACGGCTAAATAATCTCTGAATTCCACAATGCCTTCAGAAACTGTTCTGCCGGAATGATTTCCACCCCATTCATCATTCTGGCATATTTATCTAAAAATTGCATCCACCTCGTATCCTGAACTTGTTCTCCAATAGTTGATGCTTTCGAATGACTGCATGTAACCAAGGTAGGCAATTAATTCCTGAATGATTAAATGTTCGAACGAATGACCAAAAATTTCAGTTCCGGGTAGTATATTTTTACGATTCAATAAATAATTGGCAATACCAACATCAAAAAAATAAAATTTGGGAGCCAAAATTGCCCTGCGTTTTACTGTTGCTGTAAAGCCTGGAATAAGATATCCAACCAACGTATCTTATTCTCATCTTGTAAAGATAATTTACGGATATACATATCAACAATTGCTATTTTATCATGATAAAAATACATATCATGATTCAAAACTAGGAGATCATTTTCAATAAGCCAACCTGTACACTCAGTTAACTTCGACAAAATTGCAAGAGAATTCCAAATGGGTAATGTATTGAATAAATGACAGTAGATTGCCCGATGCCATTTCCAACGTTGAAGCAAATCCAGAAAAAAAGGATAAAAGATCGGATCCTTATGTCCGTTTCCGGACGGCAATTGCAAGACAAATCCAGCCGGCAACAAAGGCCAGGCCTCCGATCGGTGTGATTGCTCCCATAATTTTTATTCCTGAAATTGAGAGTGCATACAAACTTCCTGAGAATATTATTATTCCGAAAATCAGTAATATACCCGACCAGTGGAGCCATTTCGATTCAATCCGAAATCCGATCAATCCGATCAGCAACAAACCCAATGCATGATAAAACTGGTATTCAACACCGGTTTTATAAACTGCCAACATTTCGGGCGATAAACTGGATTTCAAAGCATGAGCGCCAAATGCTCCGAACAAAACTCCCAAAGCCATAAAAACAGCGCCTGCCAATAATATTTTTTGATTTTTCATTTTTTCTGATATTTACTGACCACAACAACCAAAAGACTGTGTGGTTTTGGCGAATAAAAAATCCCGAAGGTTTTCTTCAGGATTTTTACAATTTTATTGTGAATTAAAAACTTAATCCAGTTTATGAATTACCAACCCTGAGCGAAGTTTAGGTTCGAACCAGGTGGTTTTTGGTGGCATGATGTTTCCTGAATCGGCAATGTTGATCAACTGTTGCATGGAAACGGGGAACAATGCGAAAGCAACTTTCATATCGCCACCGTCAACCCGTTTTTTCAATTCGCCCAAGCCACGGATTCCACCAATAAAATCAATGCGCGTAGAAGTACGAAGATCGTCGATTCCCAGAATCTGATCCAACACAAGATTCGACAAAATGGTCACATCCAAAACGCCGATAGGATCGTTGTCGTTGAATGTTCCGGGTTTGGCGGTCAATTTGTACCAATTTCCGGAGAGATACATGCTGAATTCGTGCAGTTTGGCAGGTTTGTAAATTTCGGTTCCGGCCAATTCGACATCAAAATCCTTCGACAGTTTTTCCAGCAATCCGGCTTCTGTCAAACCATTCAGATCCTTTACCGTGCGGTTATAATCGATAATCTGCAACTGATTGTCAGGAAAATGAACGGCCATAAAAAAATTGTATTCTTCGTTGCCTGTATGATTTGGATTCTGGCCTTGTTTTTCCAGTCCGATACGTGCGGCAGCAGCAGTACGGTGATGTCCGTCGGCCACATAAGTTGCAGGAACTTTGGTCGCGAACAACTCTTCGATTTTCTGATTGACAGCAGCATCGTTAATTGTCCAGAAATGGTGACCAAAACCATCTTCAGCAACAAAATCGTAATCTGCCTGCTGATTGTCCACAATTGACGCCACGATGTCATCAATTTCAGGAACAGCACAATATGAAAAGAAAACAGGTTCGATGTTGGCATTCAGGTAACGGGTTAAAATCATGCGGTCTTCTTCCTTGTCAGGGCGAGTCAACTCATGCTTTTTGATGATGCCCTTGTGGTAATCTTCACACGAAGCTGCACCAACAATTCCATACTGGGTGCGGCCATTCATGGTTTGCGCATAAATGTAATATTTAGCCTCTTCGTCCTGAACCAGCCAGTCTTGCTCCTGAAATTTCTGATAATTTTCCACCGATTTGAGATAGACCATTTCAGAATGAACATCCGTTCCGGCAGGACAATCAATTTCAGCGCGGGTAATGTGAAGCAACGAACATGCTTTGCCTTCAGCCATTTGAGCTGCTTCGGCACTGTTCATCACGTCATAGGGCAAACATGCCAGATCGCTGGCAATGGCTTGCGGAGGACGAAGTCCTTTGAATGGTTTTACGATAGCCATAAATTTGTATTTTTTGAATTTTATTAATATTTATTCCTGTATTTTTTATAAAGAACCAGTGCATAACTCCTGATTGCGACTTTTTTACCAGTCTGAAGATTTGTCGCCTTCGCCCAGGGCATTAGCAACGCAGTAATTCCTGCAACAAGTACCGCTTTAACCGGATTCATTTCAATTGACAATATCCAGACAACCAAATAAATGACATCAAAAATGATCAGGAACAGCATCAGATTATAAAAAACTATTTTGAACTTTAACGGCATAACAAAGATTTACTATTAAACAATTACGATTTGGAAAATCTTATTCTATTTATTTACGCGGTAAGTCTGATCGTTATTTTCGAAAAATGCAACAATTTGCTCAGCAGCAGCAACACCAGCATTCACATTGGCTTCAGACGTTTCAGCACCTTGTTTTTTGGGTGTTGAATAATACCGAAGTTCATATTTTGCAGCCAATTCGTCATGACAGGAAGGAGTAATGTCACTGATATATTTGAAATCGGGACGTTCTTCCAGCATTTTTTTCAAGCCATCTTCATCAATCACTTCCTTTCGGGCTGTATTTACCAGGGTCGCCCCTTTAGGCATTCTGTTCATCAGTTCGAAGTTCACCGAATTCTTTGTTTTTTCGTTCAACGGAATATGTAAAGACAGGTATTCGCTCTTGCTGAATAATTCCTCAATAGTCTGCACAACGGTTACGTCATAAGGATCCATGCTTATTTTCGTCACACAGGGATCGAGTGCAATTACCCTCATTCCAAAACCCTGGGAAATTCTTGCAACCCGTCTTCCAATATTTCCGCAACCGTAAACGCCAACTGTTTTTCCTTTTAATTCGGTACCGGGGCCTCCCTTAAAATTACTGCGGGCCATAAAAACCATCATTCCAATTGCCAATTCGGCAACCGCATTGGAGTTTTGCCCAGGTGTGTTCATGGCAACGACGCCCTTTTCAGTGCAAGTGGCTAAATCCAAATTATCGAAACCTGCACCGGCCCTGACTACAATTTTCAATTCATTAGCAACATCGAGCACTTCACGGTCAACAATATCACTTCTGACAATCATCGCATGAACATCTTTCACTGCCTCCAACAGGTCTGACTTCGAAGCATATTTTTCCAGCAATTTTACTTCATAACCTGAATTTGCAAGTACTCCCTTTATTTGGTCCATCGCTGAAGGAGCAAAAGGTTTTTCTGTAGCAATTAGTACCCTTTTCATAGTTTATTTTTTCCCTTTAAATAAGAAAAGCAGAACCCCCATTCTGCTTTTCCATTGGATTTATTTAAGCTTGGTTTTTTCAAATTCTTTCATCGCATCAACCAACGCTATTACGCTTTCTTTCGGAAGTGCATTGTAAGTTGAGGCACGATATCCACCAACAGAGCGGTGACCTTCAAGTCCTAACATTCCCAGTGATTTGGCATAGGTAAGAAATTCAGGTTCCCATTCTTTGTATTCGTCATTCATTACAAAACAGATATTCATCACTGAACGATCGTTTGCGTCAGGAATATTTCCTTTAAACAATTTGTTGCGGTCGATTTCATCGTACAGAATTCCGGCCTTTTCAATGTTCATTTTTTCCATCACCTTAACGCCGCCTAATTCTTTCAACCATTTCAAGGTTTGCAGAGCTGCGAAAATCGGCACTACCGGAGGTGTATTGAACATCGATTCGTTTTCGATGTGGGTGCGGTAATTCAACATTGATGGAATTTTACGGGTTACTTTACCCAATGCATCTTCTTTTACAATTACGAAGGTAACACCTGCCGGAGCAAGATTTTTCTGGGCGCCACCGTAAATTATCGCATATTTCGAAACATCAACCGGACGGCTGAAAATGTCGGACGACATATCAGCAACCAAAGGCACCTTGCAATCTAAATCATAGCGCATTTCTGTTCCGTAAATGGTATTGTTTGTTGTAATGTGAAAATAATCCACATCTTCAGGAATTGCATAACCTTTTGGAATGTGATTATAGGTACTTGCTTTTGAAGAAGCAACTTCGACAACTTCGCCAAAAAATTTGGCTTCTTTCTGAGCTTTGTCAGCCCAGGTTCCAGTGTTTAAATAGGCAGCCTTTTTTTCAAGCAAATTGAAAGGCACCATCATAAATTGGCTACTGGCGCCACCACCTAAAAACAATACATGGTAACCTGCAGGAATGTCAAGCAATTCCTTGAAAAGTTGTTGCGCTTCGTTGTTTACGGCAACGAATTCCTTACTGCGGTGCGAAACTTCCATCAAAGAAAGTCCGGTTCCGGCAAAATCGATCAACGCTTCGGCTGTGTTTTTAATGGTGTATTGCGGCAAAATTGAGGGCCCCGCATAAAAATTATGCTTCTTCATAAGGTTAAAAATTATTGGTTAAAGACTATTTTCAATCAATATAAAATTCAATTATTGAACTTCAAAATTCGAATAAAAAATCGAGGCAACCATCCTGAAACGGGTTATTTTTTTGCGTTTTTTCAATTTCAGTGTTACCACAACAGATAATGCGATGTATTTGCGAAAAAACCAATTTAGATAATCCTGTTTTTATCAGCCGTCATTTTTATGTTCCTGAAATATCTATCAGGCGATCATCCTGAAATGCAGGGATGGCAAGTGTTTGGTCGGCTGTCAGGCAATATTCGATGCTATCGTCCATTCCTTTCGATGCCAGCCGTCCTTTTTGCGCCGCTTTCTGAATGTATCCGTACAAATCATTTTTTGCGATACTCCACAAATCAACCGAAGCAGTAACAGCATCACAAACGCTTTCAAATTTTCCTGAATTCATGAGCCTTTCTGAAAGCGCACCGGCAAAAACCGTGTCTTCCAAACTGAAACGGTCTTTCCATGACGCGCAAAAAATAAGTACAGG
>JAUYEQ010000001.1 GCA_030691295.1 Bacteroidota bacterium | reverse complement strand
CCTTTTTTTAATGGTTAGCATTTTTGTGCTTTGTAACACCTTATTTTAGTCATTTTGTCTTTTAATTAATCTGTTTAATGTTTTGATTATTTTCATTTAACGAGCGATGTGTAATTATTTGCTCTCCATTATATTGAGCTTGTTTTTTAATCAGTTATGATTATGAATAGCAATTGATGGATTGAGAATCAGTTACTTTCTTGGATTCATTGTTTTTTTGTAATTTATTATGGTACTATTTACAAGAAGCTTTATCCTGTGTGGTATCTATCATTATTTTCCTGAAAATTCTCATTTTAATTTCCTTAGACTGATTCTAAATTAGGCTATTGGCACATTTCCTACATAATTAATTGTTTGAGTTTCATTAAATTTAGATGAAAATTACACCTCAAATTAATGGCTTATGAAAAAAATTAAACTTTTATTTTTTGCAATCATAATATTGGTTTTTTTGGTTGCAGCAGCAGTCACTACAATGGATGACTTTTTTCTTCCCGGCTCTCAGGTTGGCCAATCTGGAAATCTGGAAACTCCTGACAAATGCGATAACTGTCATGGCGGATATGATATTAAAGTTGAACCAGCCTTTAACTGGCGTGGAAGTATGATGTCGCAGGCTGCCCGTGATCCGCTGTTTTATGCCTGCCTGGCCATTGCCAATCAGGATGCACCGGGCGTTGGTGATTTGTGTCTTCGATGCCACACTCCCGATGGCTGGCTGAATGGAAGATGTGTTCCAACTGATGGATCGGCCTTAAATAATAACGACAGGCAAGGTGTTCAGTGTGATTTTTGCCACAAAATGGTAAAACCAACAACTCTGGGAGTTAATCCGTTCCCGTTGAATGTGCCTTATACCAGTACAGCATATGGATCAGGTACCTATACGCAGGATCAGGCTTACCTGAAATTGATTACTCCACTTCCGCTAACTTCCGCAAATGGCATGTACATGGCCGATGCCAACAATGCTAAAAGAGGCCCGTTTACTGATGCCACCGGCCGCCACCAGATGTTCTATTCTCCTTTTCACAGCCAGTCTGAAATTTGCGGAACCTGCCACGATGTTAGCAATCCTGCTTTTACGAGAATTGAAAATACCAATCCAGATTATAAGTTGAATACTTCCGGGCTAAAATCTGAAACATTTGACCTTCGGCTGATGTTCCCGGTTGAACGCACTTATAGTGAATGGATGGCCAGTGGATACAATAATCCCACAAGTGGTTACGCTAAAACCTGCCAGGATTGCCACATGCGTGATGTTACTGGCAAAGGTGCAAAAATGAACGATGCCCCAATTCGTACGAATCTCCCGTTACACGACATGACCGGAGGAAATACATTTGTGCCCAAAATGGTGAAAGCTAAATATCCGGCAGAAGTAAATGCACAGGCACTTGATGCCGGAATGGAAAGAGCAAAAAATAACCTGCAAAATTCTGCATTATTTGCACTTACTGTTAATGCCGAAAAAACCACAGCTACGGTCAAGGTTACCAATACAACAGGGCACAAATTGCCCACCGGTTATCCTGAAGGTCGCCGAATGTGGATTAACCTCAAAGCATACAGTTCTGCAGGATCTCTACTTCGTGAATTTGGAGCTTATAATTTAAGTACTGCCGTTTTGACCAAAGGAGATACTAAAATCTATGAATGTGAACCTGGGATAACCCAGGAAGTTTCAACGGCAACCGGAATACCAGTTGGGCCTTCTTTCCATTTTGCCATTAACAGTAAAATCTATTTTGACAACCGGATACCACCGGCTGGTTTTACCAATGCCAAACTGATAGAATATCAGTCTCCGGTAGTTGATCATGGAGGAAAAATTTCAACAACAATGTATCCTGATGGGCAAAACTGGGATGAAACATCCTATTTATTGCCTGCCGGAACAGCCAAAGTTGAAGCCAAATTGTATTATCAAACTACATCCAAAGAATATGTGGAATTCCTGCGTGATGCAAATACAACAAATACTGCAGGGCAGGAACTATATAATTTGTGGTTGGCTCATGGAAAATCGGCGCCCGAACTAATGAATTCGGCAACCTGGCCTTCTGTTTCTAACGTTATGGAAGCCTCAATTCAGTCAGTTTTGCGAACCACCAGTAAACAGGGTGTTGCATATGCTTCGGCCATCGTACTTGTAAAATCAAATAACCTTCCATTGGCCGGAGCAGAAGTAACGGCAACATATACAGGTCCAACCAGCGGAACTATTACCGGAAACACAGGTACGGATGGAAAAGTTACCCTTAAAACATCGACTTTAAAAACAACTACAGGACAATGGTGCTTTACAGTTAACAGTGTTGCGAAAAACGGTTACACTTATCCTGGTACAAATCCGCAGTTGTGCGAAACGGTTTCAAAGGGAGCATTTATGCCTCAGGAATCTATTGCCGAAGCCAGTTTAAAGGTTTATCCGAATCCGGTGCAGGGTAAAGCAAGTATAATCTATACAATTGCTGATCCTGTCCAGACCCGATTGGCTGTTTACAACGGTGTGGGTCAGCAGATCGTGGTATTAACCGATAAATTTTTGAATGCGGGTGAATATATTGCAACCTGGGATGGTTCAGGTTATCCGGCAGGTATCTATCATGTCCGCATGAACATTGGTAGTAAACTAATTACTCAAACATTGATCCTGAAAAAATAATATTTCAGAACTAAACAGAAAAGGCTGGCATCCAAATATAGCGGATGTCAGCCTTCCTTTTTTCTGAATCTTCAGAAATGATCGTTATCCCTGCATTCTCATGCGATGTTTCATTCCTTTCGGACCTCTGTCCTGCATCATTTTCCCCTTGTGTAGCCAGCATACTTTGTTTAAACGCTTCTTTCTGGGCATCGGTCAGGTTCAAGCCGTTTCCGGGACCTCTTTGTCCTTCGTTCATGAGCAATACCTTATCTCGCTCGATAAAGGATTTTTTACCGCCCCAATCAATTGGTTGTGCAAACATTACAACCGACATACTCATCAATACTACAAGCATTAAAATTTTTGTTTTCATAATTTATAATTTTAAAAATCTGTTTTCTGAAACTTAACTTAATTTTCTCTTTGGATGGACTTGAAGATAGAAGGTTTAATGCTTAACTAAACTTTAAGGTTTCTTTAACAGTTAATGAGGTGTCATTCTGAGCTTAGAGAAGAACACTTCTGAGAATTAAGTTTTATATCGTTTTGTTGTTCTTTTAAATACATAATAAGCAGGAATTCCGGTAATAACTGTCAGCAAGGCTATTGATGATTCAACAGGCCTTTCAAGATAAGCCAGAACCAGGATGCCAACTCCGGTTGCTGCATAAATGATCTGAGTAAAAGGAAATCCAGCCATTTTAATCGCCGCTGGCTGTCCTTTTCTTAATTTGAAAACACCCATTACAGTCAGTATCGGAAATATACCCAATGCAAATCCCATATAGGTCAAAATTTGCTCGAATGTTCCGGATAGGGTAAGGACAATTGCGATGACAGCTTGCAGGACAATTGAATTGGAAGGAACCTGAAATTTGGGATGGATGCTGGCAACCGATTTGAAAAACAGTCCGTCTTTTGCCATGGAATAATAAACTCTTGGGCCAATGATAATAAATGCGCTGAGCGAAGAGAAAAGTGCAAAAGCGATCAGTAACGAAAAGAGCGTATCAGCTGATTTTCCGAACAGATTTCCCATTGCAAGGCCACCGATTGAAATGACTCCTTTCATATCATCCGGATTTATGCTGTATATGTACAATACATTCAGTCCAAGATACAAAAGCATAACAATTCCGGTTCCGGCAATGAGCGATCTGGGCAATATTTTTGACGGGTTTTTTATTTCGGCGCCGAGATAAGTTGAAGCATTCCAGCCGCTGTATGCAAACATGATCCACATCAGCGAAAGTCCGATGGTTTTCCAACCGCCAAATCCTGAAGTGATCCCGCCGCCTGTGCTGAAATTGCTGACGTCGCCCTTTCCTGAAAGAAATCCTGCCAGCAAAAGGAAAACAATCAATGCGACTTTAAGCAGTGTGAGGATATTTTGAATGAGTGCGCCTGCTTTTATTCCACGGTAATGAATAAATGTAAAAATCAGGATAACGCTTACTGAAAGAAATGTTCGGGTGACATCCGGATTCATGATTCCTGCACGCTCGAACCAGCCTGGAATAGAAGGTATTGCCCGGCAGAAATATTCGCTGAAACCCATGGCCGAAGCTGCAATCGGAGCCGAAAAACCGACCACGAACGAAACCCATCCGCTCAGAAAACCAAACAGCGGATGATAGAGTTTCGACAGGAAAAGATACTCGCCTCCGGCGCCCGGCATCGCAGCGCCAAGTTCACCGTAGGAAAGTGCACCGCAAAATGCGATAACTCCTCCAACGACCCACAATGCCAGCATTAACAGCGGATTGTTCAGCCCTGCCATTAAAAGTCCTGAAGTGGTGAATATTCCGGCGCCAATCATATTGGCAACAACGATATTCGTCGCAGGAAAAAGTCCCAGTTTCCGTTGCAGATTACCTTCAGCCATGATGAAACCTGTTATTTTTCTGCCCTTTTGTAGCTTATCAGTAAACCGCCGCCTGCTGAATTCAAAGTGGTCTCATAGTTTTTCAGGCTTCTGATGTATTCCAGATAATTGCCCTCACCCATGCGCCTTGTTTCAGAAATATTATGGGTGGTGTAACAACCACCGACTTTAAGTTTGGGGTCAACGTCAATAAAATAGTTTTTATACCAGTTTTTATCTGCATCGCTGAATACAAAATCAAACGGTCCTTTAAGTTCTTTCACAAGCGAATGTGCATCGGCAAGATGGGCATCAATGTATTCGGAAAGACCGGCCTTTTTGAAATTTTCGAGGGCGATTTTGTGCCTGCCTTCATCAATGTCAATGGTAATCAATTTCCCTCCGGTTTTGCTGAGCGCCCAGGCAATATAAATTCCTGAAAGACCGGTTGAAGTGCCAATCTCAAGCGCACTTGTGTATTTACCTTTTATAACGAGGTCGTAAAGTAACTGCGCGTCACTAGTCGGGACATTCATATCCTGCCATCGCCCGGAATTCTCAGAAAGAAATTTTTTCACTTTTGCATCGAGTACAGGATTTTCCTTTAAAGCCTGCGCTATTAATTCGATTGGAACAATCGCAGCGGTTAAAAGCAGGCAAAGAATAAGACCAATCATTTTTGTTTTCATATTCTTCAGATTTTAAATAAATACCAAGAACCATTTTTTTTCTGACAAATATTCTGTCAGTAATTTTTCCTGATTGCTTAGATTGATTTTTCCTGAAAAGGTTTAATAAACCGATTTCATTGCCTCTCTGATTTCTTTCAGGAAACCTGCTACTTTCAATTTCGGATCGCCTGCACCCAGCGTTTCCAATGGAATATATCCACGGTAACCGGATTTCTGAATTATCGCCATCAGTTTGGGCAGGTCAGTTTTTTGCTCGATACCATCGACATATAAGTTTTCTTTCAACTGCCAGCTTACTGCGTATGGAATTGTCTTTTCTATTTCCTGATAGGCATCTGTTCGAAAACTGCCAATATCCAGAATCAGGCCGAACCAGTCGGAATTAACGCGTTTGATGATTTCTATTGTCTCGTCGGCAGTTTTGATAAAATCGTGGTGGTTTTGAATTCCCACCATAACCCCATGCGCTTTGCCAAATTCAGCACATTCTTTCAGGTCTTTCACCAAATAATCTACAACCTTTTCACGCGGAATATCTTTTGTATCTGCCACTCCGGAGAATACGCGAATGAGTGGAATTCCCATTTTTTCGGAAGCGATGATCCATTTTTTCACTAACTCAACACTTGTTTTTCGCCTGGCCGGATCAGGATCGGTAAAATCGTTGCGCACACCGGTTCCGCTGATTTCAAGCCCGAGCAAAAAAGCTTTTTGTTTGATGTGGTACAAATATTTATCCGAAGGAACTTCAGGATAACCCGGGAAATAGTAGGCGGTAATATCGACCGCATCAAACTGATTGGCAGTGCAATACTCCAATAAATCGTCCAAATTCATTTCGCCTTTCATCAGCGGACCATTAAATGAATAGGCATTCAGGCTGGTCTTTAATTTCGTTGAAAGTTTTTGCTGCGCGATTGCTGCCAAAGGCAAAATTACAACAAGCATGAGAATGAGACCAATACTTTTTGATCGTTTTTTGAAATTGAGTTTCATTGTTTTAGTTTTATGTATTTAACAACCATTGCAAATAGTTTTCCTTGTGTACTTGTTTAAATGATGCTTCGGGGTATGTTTCTGAAAAAGCCCTCGGTATCTTCACGTTTCTTTCTGAATATTTGAACTCAATTGCTGTAATTTGATTGCCGGATTCTTCAATTAAATCAATTTCTTGTCCATCGTAGGTTCTCCAAAAATAATATTCAACCGATTCTGTATTGAAATACTTGTTCTTCATGCGCTCTGAAATCAGGTAGCTTTCCCACAATTGACCAATATCCTGACGTAAAACGAGCGGATTGAAGTTTGAAATCAGTGCATTTCGTATTCCATTGTCGTAGAAATACCATTTTCCTGCTTTGGTTACTTCTTTTCGCAAGTTTCGCGAAAAGGCGCCCAAACGATAGATAATGAATACTTTAGATAATAAATCAAGATACTTTTCTACAGTGTTTTTACTCATCGACAATTGTTTGCCTAATTCTTCATAGGACACTTCATTGCCTGTCTGAAAGGCTATCAGACGCAGGAGTTCTCTCATTTTTCCTGAATTTCGGATTCCCTCAATGGCAAGGATGTCTTTCAGGAGATACGAATTCACCATATCTTTTAAATACTCCATTTTATTTTCATTACTTTCCATCAATTCCACTTCAGGATAAGTTCCAAAAATTAGTCTGGATTCCAGCTTCCTTCGGGTTTCAAGTAGGTTCTCCAAAACTGAAAGTTCCTGTTGGCTGAATGGGAAAAGCAAGTAGGTAAAACTTCGCCCTACCAATGGTTCTCCGGCTTTGTTGTTCAAATCGAATGAGGATGAACCACTGGCAATGATTCGGATTTGATCGATTTCATCAACCATTAGTTTTAATTTCAGTCCGATTTCATTTATGTTTTGTGCCTCGTCAATTACCAAAACATCTATTCCTTTGAGCAGATTTCGATAATTGGAAATGCTCTTTTCATTCAGAAGTGTAATTGAGTCTTCGTCTTCGCCATTTAGAATCATTACTTTGCCCTCAAAATCCTGAATAATTTGACGGATTAGTACCGTTTTACCAACCCTTCTTGCTCCAAATAAAAGGATGACTTTATTCGGCAACAGCTTACTTTTAATTTTTCTTGTCAAAATGCGGTCTAACGTGTTCATTTTCTGTGAGTATTACTGTATGGCAAATATAGGAAAATAATTTGT
>JAUYEQ010000672.1 GCA_030691295.1 Bacteroidota bacterium | reverse complement strand
AGAAACATCATCGATCGCCTTCTGAATGAAGGCTGCGTTGTTGGTTTTTCCATCGGCGATGGCGCCGTACGAAGTAATCAGGTTTTCTTTTTTCGAATTGCATCCGATTGCCACATAGAGCAAAAGGGATATGAATAAGTGCCTTTTTTTCATTGATATAAGTTTTATTGGTTATTGTTTATTATGAATATACGATTGTTTACCCAAGCTATTCTTTGCCGTCAGCTTCAGCTGACGGACAAATTGGCAACCACAAGAAAAGGCTTTAGCCAAAGCTTTTGGGCTAAAGCCCAGATAGCTCAGTTCCCTTTTATCCGTTGACTGAAGTCAACGGCAAATGATAATTGCTCAACATTTAAGTATTTAGGTGCACAACCGGATGCTTAAATTGTTTATTCCTTAACGCCCCAATATTTATTCGGAACTCCGCCCATTTCAAGTGTTAATTTTCCACCTTTTACAAGCTCATCATGGAACAGCCATTGCACCTGCAATGCTTTTCCATTGAGTGTTGCCGATTGGATATAGTAATTCTCAGGTTTGTTGTTTTTTGCTTCAATCACAAAGGTTTTTCCTGAATAATATTTCTTGTCGAGATGGATGGTGATTTTGTCGAATATCGGGCTGCCCAGTTCAACAATAGGTCGTGTTTCCGCTCCTGAATTCATTTCGAACAAACCTATTTTCATCAGTACTGCCAGCGATCCCATCAGTCCCTGATCTTCGTCGCCATTGTATCCCCTGTCCGGAGACAGGGCGCTGAATGCCTGATCAACCACTTTTCTCGACCAGTATTGAGTAAGCCACGGGTGGCCGATGTGGTTAAACACAAAGGCAGTTTGGATGGAAGGCTGATTACCATAGTTGATAGGAATCCGCTGATATTCAGGATGTAGTTCTTTAGCGTGCGAAGTTCCTGAAGTGAAATCAAGTTTTTCGGCTTCAACGAAACTGGCTTCAAGTTGAGCTGCCATTTTATCTTTTCCGCCCATAAGTTCGGCCAAACCTTTCAGATCCTGCGGAACAAACCAGGTGGTTTGCGCGGCATTTGCTTCCACAAATCCATTTTGATATTGGTACGGATCGAAAGGTTCTTTCCATTTTCCTTCCATGTTTTTGGGGCGAATCCAGCCCGACTGGGCATCGTAGAGGTTTTTCCAGTTCGACGAACGTTTCATGAAATAATCATAGTCTTCCTGTTTCCCCAGCGATTGAGCCATCTGTGCCAGACACCAGTCCTGCGAAGCGTATTCCAGAGTTTGGGCAGCGCCTTCCTGATGGAACCCCATTTTGGGAAGCAACGGATAGGGCACATAGCCACGTTCGATGTAATATTCAATTCCTCCGCCAATGGCAGTATTGTGTTCGTATCCGGCTTTTCCCATCATTCCGCCGGGCAGGTGGTTTTTCTTCATTCCCTCGTAAGCTTTCTTCGCGTCAAAACTGCGGATGCCTTTCATATAGGCGCCCACAATAAAAGGAGTGGACGAAGCTCCAGTCATTACCGCAGTGTAATTTCCTCCGGCAGGTCCTCTCGGAATCAGTCCGCCGTCGTCGTACATCATCAGCATAGAGTTCACAAAGTCGCTGGTTATTTGCGGATAAACAAGGCTCCAAAGGGTGGAGATGGTCCATTGCGCTCCCCAGAACGAGTCGGAATTGTGGTGGTTGAAAAGCGGTTTTCCCTTTTCGTCCAGCGGAATTTGTCCGGTTCGGGGTTCGGCGCCGGTCATGTCGCAATACTTGCCGTTTACATCGCTGATGATGCGGCGGCCAAGTAGCGCGTGCCATAAATCGGTATAAAACCTGCGTTGCTGCTGAAGTGTTCCGCCTTCAATTTCAATGCGGCTCAAATAGCTGTTCCATTCTTCGGAAGATTCGGTCACCACCCGGTCGAAATCCCAATGTGGCAATTCTTCCTGAATGTTGAGTTTGGCCTGATCCTCGCTGACATACGAAATACCCACTTTCATCTGGATGGTTTTTTTCTTTTGGGTATCAAATTTCAGGTAAACGCCTCCGTTGCTTCCTTCAAATTCATCTGTTTTTCCTGAAAGTTGTCCGTCTTTCCATGCCGACATTTGCTCAAAATCAGTATCAAACTGAATGTTGAAATAGACAAAAATCTGCTTTGGCCGTCGGGTTGTTTTGTCCATCAATGCGTATCCCTGAATTTCGTGGTCGCTTACTTTTTTTACCTTACCTTTTACTGTTCCGCTCGGTCCGAGCAAGGTAGCCAAATCAAGCAGAATGTAACTTTCCGAAGCTTGGGGAAATTGATAACGGTGAAATCCAACCCGGGTGGTGGAAGTCAGTTCGGCCTTAATTCCGTAGCTTTCCAGAAAGACGGAATGGTAGCCAGGTTTGACAATCTCGTTGTTGTGACTGTATTTCGAGCCATAAACTTTTGATCCCAAATGGCCTTTGAAGGCTCCGCTGACGGGCATTACCGGAACTCCCGACAACTGCCAGCCGTGAATGTGGCTGAAAAACTGAATGGAATCTTTTTCATACCGGTAACCCGATCCCCAGTCGGCATCGGCTTTATTGTCAGGACTCAAATTGACCATGCCAAACGGACGGCATGCCGATGAGAAAAATATCCAGCGCGAATTTTCCGTATCAAGTTGCGGATATACCAAATCGACTGGCCGTGTTGTTTTTGGAGCACTGACTGTGCAGGAGGAGATCAGGATAAAGGCTGCTCCGATAATCAGGTTAATGGTTTTCATAGTTATAGAAATTAATAAATTTTCACTTCCCAGATTGCCGGGGTTCCTTCCTGAATGCGAATGCGTAAAAATCGTGTTTTGCCAATCTGGTTCGCAATGTGCGGTGAACGGATGGCTCGGGTTTTTTCTTCCAGAACCGTTTGCCAGTTTTTGCCGTCGGTCGATTTTTCTAGCACAAAGGCATGTCCCAAAGTTGGGTGTGCAAAGAAAATTTCGCAACGATCCAGTTTTTTTGCTTTGCCCAGATCAAGCTGCCACCATTTTAGTGTATCCTCCGGAGCAGCCCACCATTCAGTGAAATTGGAGCGGTCGAGGGCATTTGCAGATTCAAAAGTATGTGTGCGGCTGGGCAGAGTGTCGGGCAAATGGTAGCAAAGTTCTTTCGCATTTCCCCATCTGCGCGGTTGCACAATTAGCGGCTCGCGCGATGACGATGCGGTTGCTTTTGCCTTGCTCAAATCCATCGGTTTCGGCTGATTAATTTTTGCCAACGAGCCAACACCTTTACGATCAAGCTTGAGCGGTTTAATGGTTCCGTCAGCGTTAAATTCCATCCGGTTGACGTAAATCTGGCGCGAAGTTCCGCCGATGCCATATTCAAGGTACACGAAATACCAGTCATCGGTATTATTCACGTTAAAGGCAAAACCGTGTCCGGGACCCCATATTTTTTCCTGAAGATTGGTCATCAGGATTACATCTTTTTCGGGTGTTTCGAACGGGCCAAGCGGCGAAGTTTTGCCCATCACATAAGCGTACTGGTAATCGCCGTATCCGCCCATCGTGTATAAATAGTAATAAATTCCGTTGCGCTTGATCATTTGCGGACCTTCGGAATAGCCATCCCATCGGGTTGGAATGGTGATTGTTTCGCCTTCCGGTTTTTGGAAATCGGCTGATAATTTCGAAGCTTTTTTCCGACGCCAAAACAGGTAGGCCTGTCCGTCATCGTCCACAAAAGGGCAGCCATCGATGTCGTCAACAATCATCGAATTGCGCTCTTTGCCAGTGAAGTTTTCAGGTCCGTTTGCAAGCCGGAAAGGACCTTCCGGCGAATCGGCAACTGCCAGCTGGGTCAGGCGTTCAGCGGTAATGAAAAGATAGTATTTGCCATTTTTTTCGAGCACGCGCCCGGGCGCCCAGTAGCGGCTTTTTGACCAGTCAACACCCGGAAACGAAATGCCTTCGAAACTCCAGTTCACCAAATCTTTTGATTTCCAGACGACCGGGTTCCCGGAGAAACTCAGGTCGGTTTTCATATCGCCCACATCGCTGGTGGCGTACAAATAAAAGGTGTCGCCAAACTGTACAATGGTTGGGTCAGCCAGGTTATCGGGAACAATGGGGTTATAATTAACCGGTTGCGCTGAAGCAATAAAGCAACTCAGCAGCAACAAAATGATCAGACTTGTTTTTTGCATCTCTTTGTTTTTATTTATTTACCTGGCCAATTCCATGTTTTCATGTCGTTGCTCCATGCAATTCCGATTGAGGCATTTTTATCGAAATCACCTTGGGTTTCAGTCAGTGGTCCCGAGCCATGAAAAAACATCAGGTATTTGGCCTGCTTATTTCCTGATAATTTAAGCACAGC
>JAUYEQ010000647.1 GCA_030691295.1 Bacteroidota bacterium | reverse complement strand
GTCCTTGCTATTGGTTCTAAAAACCAAAAATTCAGTTCAAACAGAACAGGAGCTCAGGAGATTTTTACAAGTGAAGCAATGGAAAAACTTCCTACGATTAATCGTTCCCTTTCTGATTTTACTAAACTTACCCCAATGAATAGTAATGGTAACTTTGGAGGTACTTCTTATCGTTACAACAATGTCACTGTTGACGGAGCTTCATTCAATAACTCTTTTGGACTTGGTTCTTCTCTCGGAGCATCAGGAACTGAACCAATCAGTTTAGAAGCAATTGATCAGATTCAGGTAATGATTGCACCTTATGACGTTCGTAATGGAGCATTTACCGGAGCGGGTATCAATTCAGTTACAAAAAGTGGAACCAACGAATGGACCGGATCTGCTTATTACTATTTCAAAAGTCCTGATCTGGAAGGTCGCGAGCAGAAAACGGTAAAAGTTGACAAAAACAAATTCACATACAATCAAAAAGGTTTCTCAGTAGGTGGTCCGATTATTAAGGACAAGTTATTTATATTCCTGAATGGTGAAATGGATCGCAAAGAATCACCTATAGACTGGCAGCCAAGTCCTGCTAAAGGACAACAAGGCGATGGTCAGTCAATTGTTGATGTGGCTACGCTACAGACTCTTTCAGATTTTTTGGTGAACGAATTTGAATATAATCCAGGTAGTTACAATACCTCAAGTGTACCAACAGAAGCAGATCGTTTGACAGCCCGATTGGACTGGAACATTAACTCCAAAAATTCATTGAGTGTTAAATATTTCTATTTGAAATCTTTTAATACAAATATGCCGAGTGGTTCTGGTGCTACTGGTGGATCTCGAAGCCCAAGTGCTGACCGTATTCCGTTCTCTTCTTCTTATTACCGGACCAATAATAATTTCAATATAATTATGGCCGACCTTAATACAACGATCAACGAAAAAATGTCAAATACTCTGAAGATCGGATATTCAGCCCTTCGTGATTATCGCGATATGGATGGAGGTTTCTTTCCTCAGGTTGACATTTTGAACGGTACTGGTTGGAGTTATACAAGTGGTGCAAAAAGCACTGACTATGCAAAAGGTTCATTGATTGCTACTACTTTTGGTACTGAGGAAAACTCTTATAACAATAAACTGAACAGCGATATTTGGCAAATTCAGGACAATTTTACAATTAATGCCGGTAAACACAGAGTAACTATTGGAACACAGAGTGATTACCGTAAATTTCTGAATGGATACGCCCGCTCTTATGCTGGTGTTTGGGAGTTTAACAGCTTTGAAACATTCTATAAAGAGGTTAACGATTACAAAACCTGGATGGCCGGACCAAAAACACCAGGTACATTTGAAAGTTTAACTACAAAATATACAAAAGCATACTCATTACAACCAGAATTCCCGTATGCAAAAGTAGATGTTCTTTCACTTGGATTTTATGCTCAGGATAAATGGAATATATTTCCAAACCTCAACCTGACAATGGGACTTCGGATGGATATGCCTATTTTCCTTACGGATTTATTACCAAACGATAAATTAGCTGCTGAAACCTTTCAGGGAGGAACGAAAATAGATGTTTCAAAATATCCGAAAGCGGCTCCTCTTTGGTCTCCTCGTTTGGGATTTAACTGGGATGTGTTTGGTGATCGTTCGCTTCAGCTTCGCGGTGGAACTGGTGTTTTTTCTGGTACTCCTCCTTATGTATGGTTGTCGAATCAGGCTGGGAACAACGGTTTGCTATTTGCTCAGCTAACAAGACCAAGTTCTGGATTAAAAGACCAGGGATTTGACGGTAATCCAAATTACGGTCCTGCTGCCGGAACAGCCCCAAGAGCAGATATTGCTTTTGTTGATCCAGATTTCAAATATCCGCAACTATTTAAAACAAATATTGCTGTTGACGCAAGATTCGGGAATGGCTGGATTGCAACTGCCGAGGTTTTGTACAATAAAGATATTAATAATATCTACCACTCAAATGTTGCACTTCCTGACGACACTAGCGCTGATGCATTTAAAATGACAGGTGTTGATAATCGTACCATATACACAAAAACTACTAATAGTACTGTTGCAAATTCGGCTGTGATGATGAAAAATACCTCAGAAGGATATTCAATTTATACAACATTGCAACTTCAGAAAGACTTTGATGGAGCTCTGAAGGGGTTGAATGTAAATGGTTCGTATACTTTTGGACAATCTAAGAGCGTAACTGACGGATCATCTTCAGTTGCCAGATCTGCTTGGCAGTTTCGTCCGGCAATTAATCCAAATTCAGAAGAATTGGGTTATTCGGCAGGAAGTTTCCCTAGCCGTTTACTTTTATCTGCTACCTATAGCAAGTCTTTCTTTGATATGACAACTTCTTCAGTAGGTGTTGTGTTCCAGAGATATTCTCCTTTCCGTTACTCATATACCTACAATGGAGATTTAAATGGCGATGGTATTAACCTGAATGACCTTATTTTTATCCCTGATACAAAAGATCAGATTACACTTGTTAAAGCAAATGCTGCTGACCCAAGAACAACCGATGAAATATGGGCCCAGCTTGATAATTTTATCAAACAAGATCCTTATTTGAGCCAGCACAGAGGGCAATATGCAGAAAGAAATGGTGGAATTGCTCCTTATATAAACAAGATGGATCTTAATTTTACTCAGGATTTCTTTGTTAAAACTGGAAATAGCAGACGTAATACACTTCGGCTTTCTTTTGATATTGTCAATTTTGGCAACTTCATTAATAAAAACTGGGGAGTTGAAAAAACCACTATTTTGGGTTTCCAGCAATACCAATTCCTGAATATGGTCTCCAAGCCTACTGCGACTGCTGCACCAACATTCACAATGCCTTTCATACCTTCCGGAACAGCTGGTGGAGGTTCTACTCAAACAGTGTTGAGTCAAACTTTCAGAGACTTTGTTAGCCCAAGTTCACGCTGGCAAATGCAGATTGGTATAAAGTATATTTTTAAATAACCGAATTTGAATTACTATAGAAAAGGGGTTTCCGCAAGGGAGCCCCTTTTTTGGCTTCGGCATTTCGACAAGCTCAATGCGGCGCAGGCTCATGCGAAAACTTCAGACCCATTGCTTTCCGTCTTTCACGTAATGGTTTCACGTAATTCGGGAGCAGGTTTTTTTTCTGAGGGTGATAAAATCTATCTTCAAAACCTTTATAAAACCTACATTTAATGAACAAAATAGTAGCAAAAAGGATCGTCTCTGAGAATTTGGTGAAATTCGAAATTAAGACTTCAAGAGAAATAAATGAGATAAAACCGGGGCAATATGTTATTTTAAGGATTGAAGAAAGTGGGCCAAGAATTCCGTTAACAGTCTCAAAAGTGAATATTGAAAGAGAAACCATTACCGTTTTTGTATTGGTTACAAATAATGGGACAGAGCAACTGGCCGGAATGTATGAAGGAACCAGCCTGTTCTCGATAAATGGGCCTTTTGGGATTCCGGTTGCAACCGCGAATTTCGGAACTGTTTTGTGCGTTGGTCGCGGATTGGGTAGTGCTGCTATGCTTCCAATTCTAAGTTCATTGAGAACTTCAGGAAACAGGGTAATTACCGTTTTGCCGGCACAAACAAAAGAGGGTATTATACTTGAGAATGAAATACGTGCAATTTCCAACGAAGTGATTATTTTAACCGAAGACGGCAGTTGGGGCGAAAAAGGTTTAATCTGCCATGCTGTCCGCGCATTACAAGCAGAAAGTACAATCAACCAGGTTTTTGCTCTTGGATCACCAAAATTGATTAAAGAAACCAATTCGCTGACACGAAAATACAACGTTCCGATGCAGGCAGTTCTATTTTCAGGAAAAACTGACGAAGGCGGGCTGAACAGTATATTTCGGGTAAGTACCTGTTCCGATGGAAAGTCGTTGTGTGTCGATGGAGTCAATTTTAATGCATATTTCAATGGTTATGAGGAATTGATCCAACGCTTTGGAGGCAAAGCAAGGCAAGAAAACCATAATGCTACGGTTTTTCAGGAAGCGAATATCTCCTGTTGAACTGAATACATAACGTATTATTTATCTGAGCATTTATCTCATTGAAGTACCGAATAACAAATAGCAGCAGCGCTGCGAAATATTTGTAGAAAGATTAAACAAACGACTTTAGCCGTCCGAAAGATGAAGCGGAACAATACATTAACCTCCTTTCGGACGGAATAGAATTGCCTTTCCCAAATCATTTATTCTGCAATTTTTCACTTTTGCCTTTGTACGTTTGCTTTTGTACTTTTACCAGACTCAAATTTCAGGAAAGCAACGTACTGTTTGGATGAGTGATAAATTGAAACCCATGGAAAAAATTTCAGATACTTCAGGAACTGATGATATTACGCTAAAAGTGAACGGACTGTTTATTCTTCCTGAACTGACAAACCGGATTATTGGAATACTCGACAAAGGCAAAAATCTTGATCAGTCGCTGCAACTGGTTTGTGATGCTATTTTTGAATCAACGGTGGCCGAAAACCTGGTTTTTGCACGCATATCATTTAATGGTAAAGAGTCCAGGAGTAAGAAGTTTAATGAAACAACCTCAGCTTTAAAACATTACTTTCATTCGCCCGACAATAAAAGCGGATCTGTCGAACTGTTCCTTTCTTCTCCGGAAAACAACCATGTATCGGGAACAGCCATTATCGAAAGCGAGTGGTCGTTAAATATTATCGTTCCATTGCTGGTTGGGATTATCTCTAAATTTCAGCTCGAAAAGCTGGCGATCGATATAGGCGAGCGGCAAAAAGAGCTTAAAAGCATTAACCGTACCACCGAAATACTGAAAAAAACCACGTCGCTCAACGAGTTGTTGCAGGAAATCTGTTCCTTTTTGCCTGAAGCCATGCAATATCCGGGGCACACCGTGGCCCGCATCAAATACGGAGAACGAAATTTCACCAGCCCAAATTTCAGGGAAACACCCTGGAAATTAGAACAAAAATTTGATACGCCGGATGATAACAAGGGCGCCATTCAAATATATTACCTGAAGAAATTTCCGGAGGCCGGAGAAGGACCTTTTTTAATCGAAGAACGTAGCCTGATCGACAATCTTTCGTCCCTGATTTCAGGAACTGCCTCAAAGAAGGCTTTGCAGGAACTGCTTATCAGGAATACCGAGCGCCTGAAAGAAATAAAGGGAATTAACAAAACTTCTGAAATACTGCAAAATAGTAAATCGCTGAAAGAGTCGCTTCAGGTTATTTGCACCATCCTGCCAGAGTCGCTGCAATATCCCGAATATACGGTCGCGCGCATTAATTACAATAAAAAGATTTTTTTGAGTCCCGGTTTTAAGGAAACCCCATGGAAAATGGTTCAAAGCTTTGAAGCTCCCGGAAAGGAAAAGGGCACGATCGAAGTTTATTATCTGATGGAATTCCCCGACGCCGACGAAGGTCCTTTCCTGAAAGAAGAGCGAAATATGCTGGTCAATCTTGCAAACCTGATTGCAGGATCGGCTACCCGCGACGTTTTAAATAAGTTGCAACGCGAAAATACGGAGCGTTTAAAGGAACTAAAAGCCATTAACTTAACTTCTTTAATTATTGAAGAAGGCAAACCGGCAGATGAAACCTTACAGGAAATATGTCATTTGCTTCCCAAATCGTGGCAATATCCTAAATACGCGGTCGCCCGTATCAGCTTCGAAGGCAAATCGTACACCAGCGAAAACTTTAAGGAAACAGAATGGGTGCAGAAAGAGAATTTTGTAAGCATCGACAATAAAAAAGGAACGATCGAAATATTTTACCTGAAAAAAGTACACAGTGAAGATGAAAAGCTGTTCCTTCATGAAGAACGTAATTTGCTGATTAACATCGGAAAACTGATCAGCGGCTACCTCAATAATTACAAAGGCCGTGAAATAATTCACCGGAAAGGCGTCCCAGCCCAGGTAATCCATCCGCCGGAAGAGTTTCGCAATTCACTGATAAAGAACAAGAAACCGCTCCAGTTGTACTTCAATCAGCAGTCGATCGATAAGTACATTTATCTCGACATGATGAAGTACAAGGTCAAGCATATTTTATTTGTGGCCACTTTGTACGATGCTTTTACCCTCGAAAGCGAAGACTCCTTTTTTGAGAAATTCATGGGCGAAGCCTATCAGTACAGCCTTTTTTCTGTTCCCAGAATTACCGGAGTTTCTTCGGATGAGGAAGCGCTGATGTTGCTGGAAACTACCCATTTTGATCTGGTTATCCTTATGGCCGGAATGGATCGCGAAGCGCCTGTTCATTTGAGTGAACAAATCAGGGCCAGAAAAGAATCGCTGCCTATTTATTTGTTGCTGAACAACAAAAGCGACATAAAATATTTTGAAGAGCTGGTTCCAACCATCCGGTCGGTCGATAAACTTTTTGTTTGGAACGGTGATTCGCTGATTCTGTTTGCCATCGTAAAATCGACCGAAGACAAGGTGAATGTTGAGAACGACACGAAAATCGGCCTTGTCAGGGTAATTTTACTGATTGAAGATTCGCCGCTTTACTATTCAAAATACCTGCAGATATTGTACGACATCGTTTTTGGCCAGGTGCAGCAATTGTTGCCTGAAGTGGAAAAAAACGAACTCGACAAAATTTGCAAAATGCGTTCGAGGCCGAAAATACTGCACGCCCGCAATTATGAGGAAGCAACTGCCATTTTTAATAAATACAAAGACTTTTTGCTTTGTGTGATTTCGGATGTTGAATTCGACAGGGTTGGAAAACTGGACAAAAATGCTGGAGTGAAATTTATCAAATACGTTAAATCGCACATTTCAAAGCTCCCGATCATTTTGCAATCGTCGGAAAACAGAAACGAAAAAATTGCCACCGAGCTTGAAGTTACCTTTATCAACAAAAATTCAGAAACACTGCTGAACGACCTGAAACACTACCTGACCAGTTATCTGGGTTTTGGTAATTTTGTTTTCCGCGACAGAGAAGGGAACAAAGTTGGGGTGGCAAAATCGTTGCGCGAGTTCGAAACTTTGCTTCAGGAAGTGCCCGACGAATCGTTGTACCTGCACGCTTCCGAAAACCAGTTTTCGTTGTGGCTGATGGCGCGTGGCGAAATTCAACTGGCAAAAACGCTTAACCCGGTATCTATCAGCGTATTCAAAGACATGGACGAGACGAGGCAATTTTTTCTGGATACCATCAAGCAATACCGGGAAGAAAAGAAAAAAGGGAAAATCCTTTCATTTGATGAGACTTCGGTACTCGACGAAAAAAACATTGTTTCATTTTCAGGAGGTTCTCTTGGCGGAAAAGGCCGTGGTTTGGCTTTTATAAATACGTTGATTTACAACCTCGAATTTCCGACTTTGGCCAATCAGATCAACATCCTTGCTCCCATTACAGTAATTATCGGTTCGAATGAATTTCAGCATTTCATCCAGAAAAACAAGCTTTTCGACAAAATCATCGATCCGAATATTTCCTACGACGAATTGAGAACGCTGTTTGTGGAGGCACATTTGTCAATTTCGCTCCTGAAAAAGCTGAAAGTTTTTACATCGCAGATCGACAAACCCATCGCGGTGAGATCATCAAGTTCGTCTGAAGATTCTATTACACAGC